>NZ_JBDGLI010000081.1:0-200 GCF_057655955.1 Pseudomonas sp. Soil_N_39 | reverse complement strand
AACGGTCCGGTGACCGTGACGCTGGAAAGCGGCAAGACCATTACCATCGCAGCGGGCGCAAGCTCGGGCGTGCTCGACGTAGCCGTCGGCAACGACGTGTATCAAGGTCCGACCACCGTCACCGAGTCGATAAAAGGTGCATCCGGCGGCAACCTGGAAGCCATCGCTCCAAACACCGCGCCAGTCAGCACCGTCGTCAG
>NZ_JBDGLI010000080.1:0-202 GCF_057655955.1 Pseudomonas sp. Soil_N_39 | reverse complement strand
CAGAACATCGGCCCACATCGTTCGGGTATCCCTGATAGAAACTTCAGGGGATTTTACCTAAGACCTTGAAAGGGATGACCCTTACGGCGGGTCACTTTCGAAAAGCCCGGAAGCCGGCCCAGTCGAAAGTAACCAAAGCGCTCCTGCCCCACCACTCGGTGCCTCGCCTAGGCTCGGCATGCCCGAACGAAGGCATTGCTCC
>NZ_JBDGLI010000079.1:0-203 GCF_057655955.1 Pseudomonas sp. Soil_N_39 | reverse complement strand
GGCGCGGCGGATGTCTGGAGCCTGTTCCATTCCTACGCGTTCGACTTCTCGGTCTGGGAAATCTTCGGCGCGCTGCTGCACGGTGGCGAGCTGTTGATCGTGCCATACGACATCAGCCGTTCCCCACAGCAGTTCCACGAGTTGCTGTGCGACGCCGGGGTGACGGTGCTCAACCAGACGCCCTCGGCGTTCAAGCAATTGAT
>NZ_JBDGLI010000078.1:0-203 GCF_057655955.1 Pseudomonas sp. Soil_N_39 | reverse complement strand
AAACCACGCTGGCCGAACGCAGGCATTGCGCAGTGGGCATCCCGGCATGGATGCCGGGATAGCCGCGCTGGGCCATGTGGGTGAGTCATACCGGCAAAGCGTTTTTGGTTACTTTTGGCGCTCTTCCAAAAGTGACCCGCCGTAAGGGCCATCCCTTTCAAGGTCTTAGGTAAAATCCCCTGAAGTTTCTATCAGGGATACCC
>NZ_JBDGLI010000077.1:0-206 GCF_057655955.1 Pseudomonas sp. Soil_N_39 | reverse complement strand
GTGTAGGTGATGGTGCCGTTTTCATTCACGGTCGGATTGGCGGTCAATGTCACCGTGGTGGTGTCGTTGACGTCGCTGACCACGGTGCTGACTGGAGCGGTGTTTGGAGCAATGGCTTCCAGATTGCCGCCGGATGCATCTTTGATCGACTCAGTAACCGTCGTTGGACCTTGGTACACATCGTTGCCAACAGCCACGTCCAACAC
>NZ_JBDGLI010000076.1:0-207 GCF_057655955.1 Pseudomonas sp. Soil_N_39 | reverse complement strand
TCGGCGATGCATCGTTTCACTGCTGAGTTCGGGATGGGATCAGGTGGTTCCAATGCTCTATGGTCGTCAAGAAATTCTGTGTCCGACCCGTTCAAGAACAACGTGTCGGTAAAATCGATGACTTCTACTAAAAACAAAACCCCTACCTGCGTCAGCAGATAGGGGTTTCGGAATTTAATCTTGACGATGACCTACTCTCACATGGGG
>NZ_JBDGLI010000075.1:0-210 GCF_057655955.1 Pseudomonas sp. Soil_N_39 | reverse complement strand
TTCGTTCAGCCAGCGTGGTTAACGGGGCGCCCGAGATCAACGTCCACCGCGAGGCGGCCTGATAGCCGACCTGGTTCTGGGTGAGACCGCGTTTCTCCTGTGGGATGAGTGTGGGAGCGAGCTTGCTCGCGATGGCGGTGGGTCAGTTTGCGGTGATGTTGGATGTGCCGACGGCATCGCGAGCAAGCTCGCTCCCACAGGGGATCTTGG
>NZ_JBDGLI010000074.1:0-212 GCF_057655955.1 Pseudomonas sp. Soil_N_39 | reverse complement strand
GCTTGCTCGCGAAGGCGTCGTGTCAGTCACCTCAATGTTGGCTGACCTGACGCTATCGCGAGCAAGCTTTGCTCCCACAGTTTTTTGGGGTGTTAGCAAGGTCGGAATTCCACCGCAAATCCTCTGTGGGAGCGGGCTTGCTCGCGAAGGCGTCGTGTCAGTCACCTCAATGTTGGCTGACCTGACGCTATCGCGAGCAAGCTTTGCTCCCA
>NZ_JBDGLI010000073.1:0-215 GCF_057655955.1 Pseudomonas sp. Soil_N_39 | reverse complement strand
CAAGGTCCGACCACCGTCACCGAGTCGATCAAAGATGCATCCGGCGGCAACTTGGAAGCCATTGCTCCAAATACTGCGCCAGTCAGCACCGTGGTTAGCGACGTCAACGACACCACCACCGTGACATTGACCGCCACTCCGACCGTGAACGAAAACGGCACCATCACCTACACCGCCACCCTGACCGGTCCCGACGGCAAACCCGTCACCGCACA
>NZ_JBDGLI010000072.1:0-234 GCF_057655955.1 Pseudomonas sp. Soil_N_39 | reverse complement strand
CGCAATCAGCAACGCGGCCAGCAGCATCAGCACGGCCGCCGCTACGAATACGCCTGCGCTGCCACCGAGGCTGAACATCGCACCGCCAGCGGCGGCGCCGGTTGCGATGGCCGACTGCACAGAGGCTACCACCATCCCCCCGGCGCTTTCCGCCTGATCAGGTATTGCGCTGGCGACCCAGTTCGACCACGCCACCGGCACACCACCAAAGGCCAGTCCCCAGACCGCCAGCAG
>NZ_JBDGLI010000071.1:0-256 GCF_057655955.1 Pseudomonas sp. Soil_N_39 | reverse complement strand
GCGGGAATAGCTCAGTTGGTAGAGCACGACCTTGCCAAGGTCGGGGTCGCGAGTTCGAGTCTCGTTTCCCGCTCCAATTTTAAACAGCGTTGCTTTCGGGCAAGGCTGAGTGAAGCCAGAGCCGCCATCTTCGGATGCGGATTTGGGCACTGAAATACACACCATGTGTTTCAGTTAGCGTGTCCCCTTCGTCTAGTGGCCTAGGACACCGCCCTTTCACGGCGGTAACAGGGGTTCGAGTCCCCTAGGGGACGCC
>NZ_JBDGLI010000070.1:0-269 GCF_057655955.1 Pseudomonas sp. Soil_N_39 | reverse complement strand
AGTGGGTGACGCTCAAGCAGCCACCCGGCCAACAGCGTGCCGCCGAAGTTCGCCACACCGAAACCCAGCAGCATCAGTGACAGCCCTTGCGGGCCGATGCCGGTAGTGCCCTCGATAAATGGCCGAACGTAGGTGAACATCGCGAAATGGCCGCTGTGCACCAGCACACAACCGAACATACCCATGGCGATGCCCGGGCGTCGCAACACTTCGAGTACGGTGCGCAGGCGTGCCGGCGTGCGCGGCGCAAGGCGCGGCAGCGTGAACGA
>NZ_JBDGLI010000069.1:0-277 GCF_057655955.1 Pseudomonas sp. Soil_N_39 | reverse complement strand
GCAAGCCCGCTCCCACACTGAATCTCGGGGACTCACAGATCCTGCCTTCACCACAAATCCCCTGTGGGAGCTGAGCTTGCTCGCGATAGCGGTGGGTCAGCGCAACGATGCTGAATGTGCCGACGTCTTCGCGAGCAAGCCCGCTCCCACACTGAATCTCGGGGACTCACAGATCCTGCCTTCACCACAAATCCCCTGTGGGAGCTGAGCTTGCTCGCGATAGCGGTGGGTCAGCTTGCAGCGATATTGAATGTGCCGCCGCCATCGCGGGCAAGCC
>NZ_JBDGLI010000068.1:0-281 GCF_057655955.1 Pseudomonas sp. Soil_N_39 | reverse complement strand
CAAAGTTTCCTTATCAACTTCAACCACTTGCGCTTCCGATCTCTCGTTAGCGGGAGGCGAATTCTACAGCGTTACTCACTGCTGTCAACACCTCTTTTTCACCGCTTTCGACCGAGAAGATCGAACCGCTGATAGAGCCAAACAACACCGCTCTATCTGCTCCTTCCAGGCTTCGATGAACTGAAGCAAAACCCCTTCGAAACCTACTTAACTCATTGAATCTCAAGGAGTTTTCCGTTTCGACTGCGCCGGAAGTGGGGCGAATTATAGACGTCCAGAAT
>NZ_JBDGLI010000067.1:0-284 GCF_057655955.1 Pseudomonas sp. Soil_N_39 | reverse complement strand
ATGCCGGGATGCCCACTGCGCAATGCCTGCGTTCGGCCAGCGTGGTTTAACGGGGCGTCCAGATCAAGATCAAGATCAAGATCAAGATCAAGATCAAGAGCCAAAGCAAGATCAAGAGCAGGACGCAGGCCGGCATCTAGGTGGCTGAACCACCGCTATCGCGAGCAAGCTCGCTCCCACAGTGGGCCTGTGGTGAACACAAGACTTATGAACACCCAAGATCCCCTGTGGGAGCGAGCTTGCTCGCGATGCCGTCGGCACATCCAACATCACCGCAAACTGAC
>NZ_JBDGLI010000066.1:0-295 GCF_057655955.1 Pseudomonas sp. Soil_N_39 | reverse complement strand
AAAGCGGCAAAACGATCACCATCGCCGCCGGCGCAAGTTCGGGCGTGTTGGACGTGGCTGTTGGCAACGATGTGTACAAAGGCCCGACCACCGTTACCGAATCGATTAAAGAAGCGACTGGCGGCAATCTCGAAGCCATCGCGCCGAACACCGCTCCGGTCAGCACCATCGTTAGCGATGTCAACGACACCACCACGGTGACATTGACCGCGACACCAACCGTGAATGAAAACGGCACCATCACCTACACCGCCACCCTGACCGATGCCGACGGCAAGCCTGTCACTGCGCAGAA
>NZ_JBDGLI010000065.1:0-315 GCF_057655955.1 Pseudomonas sp. Soil_N_39 | reverse complement strand
GTGGGTGATGACGGGATCGAACCGCCGACATTCTGCTTGTAAGGCAGACGCTCTCCCAGCTGAGCTAATCACCCTTCACTTTCGATGCGGGGCGCATTCTCTCACAGTTTTTCGTAACGTGCTGATTTAATTAGCAAATTCAGCAAAAAAAGGAGCGACGCACACCACAGGAACTGCAAACAGCAAAAAGCCCGCGTGAGCGGGCTTTCCGTGGTGACCTGGCGTTCAGCGTTCCAGGTAACCGAATATGGCGCAGCGGACGGGACTCGAACCCGCGACCCCCGGCGTGACAGGCCGGTATTCTAACCGACTGAA
>NZ_JBDGLI010000064.1:0-317 GCF_057655955.1 Pseudomonas sp. Soil_N_39 | reverse complement strand
ATCCCCCACGGGCTCTCGGCCAGGGCCTTGACCACGATCAGCGCCAGCACCGCGAGGATGATGATCATGATCAGGAAACAGCCGAACAGCGCAATGGTGCCGGGGATGCGGCCCATTTCTTCCCGGACCATGTCGCCCAGGGAGCGCCCGTTGCGGCGGGTGGACAGGAACAGGATCATGAAGTCCTGCACCGCACCGGCCAGCACCACGCCGGCGATCAGCCAGAGCGTACCGGGCAGGTAGCCCATCTGCGCCGCCAGCACCGGCCCGACCAGCGGCCCCGCGCCGGCAATGGCCGCGAAGTGGTGGCCGAAGAG
>NZ_JBDGLI010000063.1:0-322 GCF_057655955.1 Pseudomonas sp. Soil_N_39 | reverse complement strand
CGCAAAACGGCCCGGTGACCGTGACGTTGGAAAGCGGCAAGACCATCACCATCGCCGCGGGTGCAAGCTCGGGCGTGTTGGATGTAGCCGTCGGCAACGACGTGTACCAAGGTCCCACCACCGTCACCGAATCGATCAAAGATGCATCCGGTGGCAACCTCGAAGCCATCGCGCCGAACACCGCTCCGGTCAGCACCATCGTCAGTGATGTCAACGACACCACCACCGTGACGTTGACCGCTACGCCGACCGTGAACGAAAACGGCACCATCACCTACACCGCCACCCTGACCGGTCCCGACGGCAAACCCGTCACCGCGCA
>NZ_JBDGLI010000062.1:0-330 GCF_057655955.1 Pseudomonas sp. Soil_N_39 | reverse complement strand
GGACTGACCTTCAACCTCTTCGTCGACTGTCACACCGCTATCGCGAGCAAGCTCGCTCCCACAATGGGATCTGCGTTTGACCGCGGATTTGCAGGCGTCCCAAAAAACCTGTGGGAGCGGGCTTGCTCGCGATGGCGGACTGACCTTCAACCTCTTCGTCGACTGTCACACCGCTATCGCGAGCAAGCTCGCTCCCACAATGGGATCTGCGTTCGACCGCGGATTTGCAGACGCCCCAAAAAACCTGTGGGGACGAGCTTGCTCGCGATGGCGGACTGACCTTCAACCTCTTCGTCGACTGACACACCGCTATCGCGAGCAAGCTCGCTC
>NZ_JBDGLI010000061.1:0-330 GCF_057655955.1 Pseudomonas sp. Soil_N_39 | reverse complement strand
AAGCTCGGGCGTGCTCGATGTCGCTGTTGGTAACGATGTTTACCAAGGTCCAACGACGGTAACTGAGTCGATCAAAGGTGCATCCGGCGGCAATCTGGAAGCCATTGCTCCAAACACAGCGCCAGTCAGCACCGTGGTTAGCGACGTCAACGACACCACCACCGTGACGTTGACCGCCACGCCGACCGTGAATGAAAACGGCACGATCACCTACACTGCCACGCTGACCGATGCCGACGGCAAGCCTGTCACCGCGCAGAACGGTCCGGTCACCGTCACGTTGGAAAGCGGCAAAACGATCACCATCGCCGCCGGCGCAAGTTCGGGCGT
>NZ_JBDGLI010000060.1:0-332 GCF_057655955.1 Pseudomonas sp. Soil_N_39 | reverse complement strand
GACCCACCGCTATCGCGAGCAAGCCCGCTCCCACATTGGATCTGTGGTGGACTGAGGATTTGTGAACACCCCAAAAAGCCTGTGGGAGCCGAGCTTGCTCGCGATGGCGTCAGCAGCATCAGCATCAATGCAAACTGACCCACCGCTATCGCGAGCAAGCTCGCTCCCACATTGGATCTGTGGTGGGCTGAGGATTTGTGAACACCCCAAAAAACCTGTGGGAGCCGAGCTTGCTCGCGATGGCGGCAGCACATCCAGCATCAATGCAAGCTGACCCACCGCTATCGCGAGCAAGCCCGCTCCCACATTGGTTCCGTGGTGGACTGAGGATT
>NZ_JBDGLI010000059.1:0-335 GCF_057655955.1 Pseudomonas sp. Soil_N_39 | reverse complement strand
CCTTAGCCTGATCCGTTACCAGTGAAAGTAACGTTCAGTCTATCTTTCTATCACATACCCAAATTTTTAAAGAACGAACTAGTCAAAGACTAGAAATCAACATTCACCATCGAACCGATGGAATGCTCATTTCTAAGCTTTATACAATCGAAGCAGTAGTGGTGGAGCCAAGCGGGATCGAACCGCTGACCTCCTGCGTGCAAGGCAGGCGCTCTCCCAGCTGAGCTATGGCCCCGTATTTCTACAGGCGTTTCCCACACAAAATTGGTGGGTCTGGGCAGATTCGAACTGCCGACCTCACCCTTATCAGGGGTGCGCTCTAACCAACTGAGCTA
>NZ_JBDGLI010000058.1:0-356 GCF_057655955.1 Pseudomonas sp. Soil_N_39 | reverse complement strand
GGAGCCGGGCTTGCCCGCGATGGCGGCGGTACATTCAGCCTCCCAGTGACAGATACACCGCTTTCGCGAGCAAGCTCGCTCCCACAATGGACCAGGGATACACAACCTCTATGCTCGCCACAAAACCCTGTGGGAGCCGAGCTTGCTCGCGATGGCGGCGGTACATTCAGCCTCCCAGTGACAGATACACCGCTTTCGCAAGCAAGCCCGCTCCCACAGGGGGCCAGGGGGTACACAACCTCTATGTTCGCCACAAAACCCTGTGGGAGCCGGGCTTGTCCGCGATGGCGGCGGTACATTCAGCCTCCCAGTGACAGATACACCGCTTTCGCGAGCAAGCTCCCACAGGGGACCAG
>NZ_JBDGLI010000057.1:0-356 GCF_057655955.1 Pseudomonas sp. Soil_N_39 | reverse complement strand
GAGTCGATAAAAGGTGCATCCGGCGGCAACCTGGAAGCCATCGCTCCAAACACCGCGCCAGTCAGCACCGTCGTCAGCGATGTCAACGACACAACCACCGTGACGTTGACCGCTACACCGACCGTGAACGAAAACGGCACCATCACTTACACCGCGACCCTGACCGGTGCCGACGGTAAACCCGTCACTGCGCAAAACGGTCCAGTCACCGTCACCCTCGACAGCGGCAAAACGATTACCATCGCCGCCGGCGCGAGCTCGGGCATGCTCGACGTAGCCGTCGGCAACGACGTGTATCAAGGTCCGACCACCGTCACCGAGTCGATCAAAGATGCATCCGGCGGCAACTTGGAAGC
>NZ_JBDGLI010000056.1:0-363 GCF_057655955.1 Pseudomonas sp. Soil_N_39 | reverse complement strand
ATGGGCGATGAATACGGCGTTGCCGGCAGACAGTGCGTACGTTGTCCCGTCCTCCATCCGCAGCACCGCATTGCCGACCGCCAGGAAGTGAAACCAGGCATGCCCAGGTTTGTCGGCAAAGCTCAGGCCGAAGGCTGGACCGGCTTGGATACGCCGGTACTCGACGCCACGCAGGCGCATTGTTCGGTGTTTTAGTCAAAAAAACGAGTTTTTCGATCATAGATCATCCAGATTCCCGCGCCTAGACTGCGGGTCGCGATTAAGATTGGGAGATCCGTGCAATGAATGACTGTGTTTGTAATGCCGTATCTGACAGCCGGCCCGGCGTCGGGCTGGATGCAGAGCCTGCAACCCCTGCGTGGA
>NZ_JBDGLI010000055.1:0-365 GCF_057655955.1 Pseudomonas sp. Soil_N_39 | reverse complement strand
CCGGCGCTGACCCAGTTCACCGACGGCACGGGACCTGTGTGGAAGGGCGGGCTGTTCCCGTTCCTGTTCATCACCATCGCCTGCGGTGCGGTCTCGGGGTTCCATGCGCTGATCTCCTCGGGCACCACGCCCAAGCTCTTGGATAACGAAGTCAACGCCCGCTATATCGGCTACGGCGGCATGCTGATGGAGTCGTTCGTGGCGATCATGGCCATGGTCGCCGCTTCGGTGATCGAGCCGGGCGTGTACTTCGCCATGAACAGCCCGGCGGCGATCGTCGGCGGTGATGTGGTGGCCGTGGCGCAGACCGTCAGCAGCTGGGGTTTTGCAATCACCCCCGAAGCGCTGCAAGCGGTGGCCAAGGA
>NZ_JBDGLI010000054.1:0-383 GCF_057655955.1 Pseudomonas sp. Soil_N_39 | reverse complement strand
GTCAAGGCCCTGGCCGAGAGCCCGTGGGGGATCTTCACGGTGATGGCGACCATCCCGATCGCGATGTTCATGGGCATTTACATGCGCTACATCCGCCCGGGCCGCATCGGTGAAATCTCGGTCATCGGCGTGCTGTTGCTGCTGGGTTCGATCTGGCTGGGCGGGCAGATCGCCGCCGACCCGGTCTGGGCCAAGGCCTTCAGCTTCACCGGGATCCAGATCACCTGGATGCTGATCGGCTACGGTTTTGTCGCGGCGGTGCTGCCGGTGTGGCTGATCCTGGCCCCACGGGACTACCTGTCGACGTTCTTGAAAATCGGCACCATCGTCGCCCTGGCGATCGGCATCCTGGTCACCATGCCCGAGCTGAAAATGCCGGCGCT
>NZ_JBDGLI010000053.1:0-405 GCF_057655955.1 Pseudomonas sp. Soil_N_39 | reverse complement strand
GAGCTTGCTCGCGATGGCGGTGGGTCTGCTTGCAGCGATATTGAATGTGCCGCCGCCATCGCGGGCAAGCCTTGCTCCCACAAGAATCGGCGGCGGTCGCAGTACCCGACAACACCACAAATCCCATGTGGGAGCGAGCTTGCTCGCGATGGCGGTGGGTCTGCTTGCAGCGATATTGAATGTGCCGCCGCCATCGCGGGCAAGCCTTGCTCCCACAAGAATCGGCGGCGGTCGCAGTACCCGGCAACACCGCAAATCCCTGTGGGAGCTGAGCTTGCTCGCGATGGCGGTGGGTCTGCTTGCAGCGATATTGAATGTGCCGCCGCCATCGCGGGCAAGCCTTGCTCCCACAAGAATCGGCGGCGGTCGCAGTACCCGACAACACCACAAATCCCATGTGGGAGC
>NZ_JBDGLI010000052.1:0-413 GCF_057655955.1 Pseudomonas sp. Soil_N_39 | reverse complement strand
TGGCCCAGCGCGGCTATCCCGGCATCCATGCCGGGATGCCCACTGCGCAATGCCTGCGTTCGGCCAGCGTGGTTTAATGGGGCGTCCAGATCAAGATCCAAAGCAAGAGCGGGGTACATGCCAGCATCTGTTTAGCTGAACCACCGCTATCGCGAGCAAGCTCGCTCCCACACTGGATCTTCAGAAGACACAAAATCCATGTACGCCGCAAAACCTGTGGGAGCGAGCTTGCTCGCGATGAGGCCAGCAAACCCAACATCCTTGTGACTGAACCACCGCCATCGCGAGCAGGCTCGCTCTCACACTCATCCCACAGGAGAAACGCGGTCCCGCCATGAACCAGGTCGGCTATCAGGCCGCCTCGCGGTGGACGTTGATCTCGGGCGCCCCGTTAACCACGCTGGCTGAACGAA
>NZ_JBDGLI010000051.1:0-447 GCF_057655955.1 Pseudomonas sp. Soil_N_39 | reverse complement strand
TGACTGTGTTTGTAATGCCGTATCTGACAGCCGGCCCGGCGTCGGGCTGGATGCAGAGCCTGCAACCCCTGCGTGGATGGCAGTGTTCTCGTTGGCAATGGGTGTGTTCGGATTGCTCACCGCTGAGTACCTTCCGGCCAGCCTGTTGACGCCGATGGCTACCGATCTGGGCGTGTCCGAAGCGCTGGCGGGACAGGCGGTAACGGTGACAGCCGTGGTGGCACTGTTCGCGGGCTTGTTGGTGCCAGGCCTGACCCGCGGTATCGACCGCCGCTGGGTGCTGCTGGGTTTTTCCACGTTGATGATCGCATCCAATCTTCTGGTCGCCGTTTCCTCCAGTTTCGCGGTGCTATTGGTGATGCGTATCTTGCTGGGTATCGCCCTCGGCGGATTCTGGAGCATGGCGGCAGCGGTGGCGATGCGCTTGGTACCGGGGGCGTTGTTGCC
>NZ_JBDGLI010000050.1:0-471 GCF_057655955.1 Pseudomonas sp. Soil_N_39 | reverse complement strand
AGGGCCATCCATGGCCCAGCGCGGCTAACCCGGCATCCATGCCGGGTTGCCCACTCCACAATACCTTCGTTCAGCCAGCGTGGTTAACGGGGCGCCGAGATCAACGTCCACCGCGAGGCGGCCTAACAGCCGACCTGGTTCTGGTTGGGATCGCGTTTCTCCTGTGGGAGCGGGCTTGCTCGCGAAGGCAGTGAGTCAGTTTTCGGTGATGTTGGAGGTGCCGGCGTCATCGCGAGCAAGCTCGCTCCCACAGGGGGGTTAGGTGCACATGAATTTTGTATTCGCTGAAGATCCAGTGTGGGAGCGAGCTTGCTCGCGATAGCGGTGGCTCAGCCACATAGATGCCGGCATGAACCCCGCTCTTGCTTTGCTTTGCTTTGGATTTTGATCTCGGCGCCCCGTTAAACCACGCTGGCCGAACGCAGGCATTGTGGAGTGGGCATCCCGGCATGGATGCCGGGATAGCCGCGC
>NZ_JBDGLI010000049.1:0-495 GCF_057655955.1 Pseudomonas sp. Soil_N_39 | reverse complement strand
TGTGGCGTATGCAAATGCTGAAACCAACCCAAAACAACTGTGGGAGCGGGCTTGCTCGCGAAAGCGGTGTGTCAGCCACATTATCTGTTAACTGACCCGACGCCTTCGCGAGCAAGCCCGCTCCCACATGGGGTTTGGGTTTAGCTCAACTCAACAACACTTGGGCCCACCCTTGCCGCCGTAACGGGCCTCCTGGCGTTCGCGAAAGAACGCCTCGTAGTCCATCATCGGCTTGTCCGGGTGTTTGGTTTGCATGTGCTCGACGTAGTTGTCGTAGTCGGGCATGCCGACCATCAGGCGGGCGGCCTGACCGAGGTATTTACCCAGGCGACTCAAGTCATTGAACATCGTTGCAATCCTCTATCAAGCGTCTGGCAGGGCCTGGAATGGCGCTTCTTTGTCCGTGCGTTCCTTGGTGCCCCAGGCGGCGATGCCGACCTTGAGCGCGTAGAACAGGATGCTGAAGACCACGAACAGGAACAACACCGTCAGCGT
>NZ_JBDGLI010000048.1:0-524 GCF_057655955.1 Pseudomonas sp. Soil_N_39 | reverse complement strand
ATCGACTCAGTAACCGTCGTTGGACCTTGGTACACATCGTTGCCAACAGCCACGTCCAACACGCCCGAACTTGCGCCCGCTGCGATAGTAATGGTTTTACCGCTTTCCAACGTCACGGTCACCGGACCGTTTTGTGCGGTGACAGGCTTGCCGTCGGCACCGGTCAGGGTGGCGGTGTAGGTGATCGTGCCGTTTTCGTTCACGGTCGGCGTAGCGGTCAACGTCACGGTGGTGGTGTCGTTGACGTCGCTGACGACGGTGCTGACTGGCGCGGTGTTTGGAGCAATGGCTTCCAAGTTGCCGCCGGATGCATCTTTGATCGACTCAGTAACCGTCGTTGGACCTTGGTACACATCGTTGCCGACGGCTACGTCGAGCACGCCCGAGCTTGCACCCGCGGCGATGGTGATGGTCTTGCCGCTTTCCAACGTGACGGTCACCGGACCGTTCTGCGCAGTGACAGGCTTGCCGTCGGCATCGGTCAGGGTGGCGGTGTAGGTGATGGTGCCGTTTTCATTCACGGT
>NZ_JBDGLI010000047.1:0-563 GCF_057655955.1 Pseudomonas sp. Soil_N_39 | reverse complement strand
CCACGGATTTTCACTTGATGGTCGATGCGACCGACGTACTCGATCACGCCATCGCTGCGGTACTGCGCCAGGTCGCCGGTGCGGTACAAGCGTGCGCCACTGTCGCCGAACGGGTCGGGGATGAACCGCAACGCCGTGAGGTCGCCGCGACTCAGGTAGCCCCGGGCCAGGCCGGCGCGACCGACGTACAACTCTCCGATACAACCCTTCGGCACTGGGTTGAGATCGCCGTCCAGCAGGTACCACGACAGGTCGGCAATCGGTTCGCCAATCGGGCTGCTGGCGTCCTGCTCCAGGTCCGCCAGCGACAGCGGACGGTAGGTCACATGCACGGTGGTTTCGGTGATGCCATACATGTTGATCAGTTGCGGCGCCGCATCGCCGAAGCGCTCGAACCACGGACGCAGGGACTTGACGTCCAACGCCTCGCCACCGAACACCACGTAGCGCAAGGCATTGGCCCGGTCATCAGCGCAGGCTTCGTGCATCAATTGCTTGAACGCCGAGGGCGTCTGGTTGAGCACCGTCACCCCGGCGTCGCACAGCAACTCGTGGAACTGCTG
>NZ_JBDGLI010000046.1:0-597 GCF_057655955.1 Pseudomonas sp. Soil_N_39 | reverse complement strand
TCTTCACTTGACCATATAACCCCAAGCAATCTGGTTATACTGTGAAGACGACATTCGCCGAAAATTCGATCTTGCTCAAAGAGCAACTCACAAATTTTACCTTAGCCTGATCCGTTACCAGTGAAAGTAACGTTCAGTCTATCTTTCTATCACATACCCAAATTTTTAAAGAACGATCTAATCAAAAGACTAGAAATCAACATTCACCATCACGTTGATGGAATGCTCATTTCTAAGCTTTCAGAAGCAGTTTATGGTGGAGCCAAGCGGGATCGAACCGCTGACCTCCTGCGTGCAAGGCAGGCGCTCTCCCAGCTGAGCTATGGCCCCATTACAAAATTGGTGGGTCTGGGCAGATTCGAACTGCCGACCTCACCCTTATCAGGGGTGCGCTCTAACCAACTGAGCTACAGACCCAATTTCGAGCTTGTAACTGTTAGCGTGAGCTATCAGCTTGGAGCTTAAAGCTGCTTCTATCGTCTTCTTCAATGAATCAAGCAATTCGTGTGGGAGCTCATGAAGCAGCTGCGGTCGTCGATTAAGGAGGTGATCCAGCCGCAGGTTCCCCTACGGCTACCTTGTTACGACTTCACCCCA
>NZ_JBDGLI010000045.1:0-1087 GCF_057655955.1 Pseudomonas sp. Soil_N_39 | reverse complement strand
TGCCTGCGTTCGGCCATCGTGGTTAACGGGGCGTCCGAGATCAACGTCCACCGCGAGGCGGCCTTATAGCCGACCTGGCTCTTGATGGGATCGCGTTTCCCCTGTGGGAGCGGGCTTGCTCGCGAAGAGGCCGGTAAGCCCAACATCCATGTGACTGAACCACCGCCATCGCGAGCAAGCTCGCTCCCACATTCGATCTTCAGTGGGCACAAAATTCATGTCCAAACACAGACCCCCTGTGGGAGCGAGCTTGCTCGCGATGAGGCCAGCAAGCTCAACATCCATGTGACTGAACCACCGCCATCGCGAGCAGGCTCGCTCCCACATTCGATCTTCAGTGGGCACAAAATTCATGTCCAAACACAGACCCCCTGCGGGGGCGAGCCTGCTCGCGAAGAGGCCGGCAAGCCCAGCATCCATGTGACTGAACCACCGCCATCGCGAGCCAGCTCGCTCCCACATTCGATCTTCAGTGGGCACAAAATTCATATCCAAACACAGCCCCCCTGTGGGAGCGAGCTTGCTCGCGATGAGGCCTGCAGCTCAACATCCATGTGACCGAACCACCGCCATCGCGAGCCAGCTCGCTCCCACATTCGATCTTCAGTGGGCACAAAATTCATGTCCAAACACAGCCCCCCTGTGGGAGCGAGCTTGCTCGCGATGAGGCCTGCAGCTCAACATCCATGTGACCGAACCACCGCCATCGCGAGCCAGCTCGCTCCCACATTCGATCTTCAGTGGGCACAAAATTCATGTCCAAACACAGACCCCCTGTGGGAGCGAGCTTGCTCGCGATGAGGCCGGCAAACTCAACACCCATGTGGCTGAACCACCACCGTCGCGAGCAGGCTCGCTCCCACACTCATTCCTGCGGCAGAAACGCGATCCCACCAAGAACCAGGTCGGCTATCAGGCCGCCTCGCGGAGGACGTTGATCTCGGGCACACCGAGCCTAGGCGAGGTGCCAAGTGGTGGGGCAGAAGCGTTTTGGTTACTTTTGCGCTTCTCAAAAGTGACCCGCCGTAAGGGCCATCCCTTTCAAGGTCTTAGGTAAAATCCCCTGAAGTTTCTATCAGGGATACCC
>NZ_JBDGLI010000044.1:0-1217 GCF_057655955.1 Pseudomonas sp. Soil_N_39 | reverse complement strand
ACATTCCGAGGGCAGCGCAATTTGCAGGCCTTCATAACCACTCCGGACCTGAACCGCCAAGTGATAGGTTGAGGCTTCCCAGCCGTCAGGCTGGGAAGCCTGATGGGCTTGCTCGACGCTTCGTTTGAGTACGGCCAGGACGTTGTAGGCCAACACCGCAGTAGCGAACCCGAGCAACGCAGCCTTTGGGCTACCAAGGGTTTCGATTTCACTCTCCAGGATTGTTTCCAGTCGCTGGAACATGCCTTCAATGCTCCAGCGGCGGCGATAGAGTTCCGCGATCTGCTGCGCGCTGACGCTTTCAGGCAGGTTGCTCCAGAACATCAAGCTGCTGTCACCCGAGTCTGTTGGCGAATGAAGCGTCAGTTCGACACGCCGACACTGATAACCGCCTCTGACCTGAATGATCTGCTCACGCACAGTGCCCGCGTCCACAGGCACGGGTTCTTGCCAATGCCCCTCTTGAATCAAGCGTGGATGCTTGGCTTGTTGACGAATGACAAAGGAGGTTTTGACCTGTTCGCAAGCCTCCATGACCGGGAGCGTGCAATAGAGTCGATCAGCCAGCCACACCTGGCCCGGCTCGGCATCCGCCAAGAGAGGCAGCACGCAAACACGCTCGCTTGCGTAGGCATCTTCACATGCCTGCAGGTCGATGACTTGATCCAGGTCGGGGTCGTAGACAACCACCGAAAACCCGGGCCGAGCGGCGCCGCGCTCGTGGCGTAAAGCCCCCAGTCGTTTCTCAGTGGATGCCAAGTGATTACCGTCCACCACCCGAACCTGCCAACCCGGCAACATCGTCGTGCAACCCAACTCCTTGATGGTTGGAGCCAGGCGCTGCGCACAGCCCGTGACCAGGGCGCGCAACAAAGCTGGCTCGGTACGACTGATCTTGTCGTAGAGGGCCGCCAGGCTGACAGGAAGATCTTCCAGTTGCCGCGCCGCGGCGTGCAGGGATGGCTTCAAACCCAATGAAACAAGGGACATCAGCTTGATGATGGTCGAGAACAGTAGCTCACGAGAATACTGCCGTTGCCGATGTTCTTCGAAAACCTGATCGACCCACTCAGGAGCAATAGCGTGCTCCAGCGCCAATTTGGCCATAACGCTGGCAGGTGCTTTTTTCTCGAAACGCTCCAGAACATCGGCCCACATCGTTCGGGTATCCCTGATAGAAACTTCAGGGGATTTTACCTAAGACCTTGAAAGGGATG
>NZ_JBDGLI010000043.1:0-1313 GCF_057655955.1 Pseudomonas sp. Soil_N_39 | reverse complement strand
TGTCTAGTCCTGAAATAGGTTTACACCTGTTTCAGTCTCAAAACGCCCGATGCACCGCATCGGGCGTTTTGTATTTCAGGGCCAAATGAGGTCGCTTACGGTTATAGATTTCTATCGATTCCTCAACCATGCGCTTGGCTTGGGCGAGGTCTTTGGGACGGTGTAAAAGAAATTCTGTTTTCAGAATCCCATTCACTCGTTCCGCTAGGGCATTCTGGTAGCAGTCGTAGCCATCCGTCATCGAACACCTGACGCCATGCTTGGCGTGCAGCTTTTGGTAGAGATCAGAGCAGTATTGCGAGCCCCGATCGGAGTGATGTACCAGTGGCTGATTGGTTCTTCGGTGTCGAAGAGCTTTCGTCATCGCCCGGATGACTGACTCGGTATGCAGGCTTTCATGCACATGATGGCCGACTATTTTGCGCGAGAACGCATCAGTGACCAGACTTACGTAAGCGACGCTTTGCTCGGTCGGTAAATAGGTTATATCCGCCACCCACACCTGTTCCGGGCCGGTGGCAGTGACTTGGTCAGGGCCGGGCTTGAGCCGATTCGGATGTCGACGGAAGCGATGATGACTGTCGGTAGTCTTGTGATAAGCGCGTTTGCGTGGGACCAGTTGTCGATGGTCTCGCAGAATATCGAACAATCGATCTCGGCCTACCGTTTGCGTTAGTTCAGGTTCGGCTTGCATTAGCCCATGCAGCTTACGGGTGCCCAACCGAGGCATTTCAAGGCGTGCCTCCAGCACAAACCCCAGCACCTTTTGCGCATGGCTAGCTTGCGCGTCGTAAGCTCGATTGCGCTTGTAATACGCCTGCCGTGAGATGCCCAGAAACTGGCAAGCCCTGGTGACACTCAGGCCTTCGATTTGCCCTTGGCTGAGGACTTGCCGGATCGCTTTTTTACGACAGAAACACCGTAATCGTTTTTCAGCACGTCAACGACAGCTTCAAAAAATTGGGCTTTCTGGTTGGCAAGGGCCAGCTTTTCTTCCAGCTCCTTGATTCGCTGCTCTGGTGTCAGCGGCAAATTTGGCTCGGCCATCGGTCGGTTCCTCTGGGCACGAATGGAGGCGCCTTGGCTCCAGTCCTGCCGCCCATGCTTGCGTAACCATACCAACACAGTCGACCGGCCCTGAATCCCATAACGCCGTTGAGCCTCTTTATAACTCAGTTCGCCCTTTTCAACCTGATCGACAACCGCCAATTTAAAGCCCAGCGTGTAATCACGCTGACTACGCCTTCTTCCTGAATCCATTGGTTCCTCCTGAGGATAGGTCAGAAGGTGTAAACCTTATTCAGGACGAGACA
>NZ_JBDGLI010000042.1:0-1353 GCF_057655955.1 Pseudomonas sp. Soil_N_39 | reverse complement strand
CAAATGTATGGTCAGCCCATCTCCTGCAACCACGGGCGATGAGCGGTAAAGCATGCTTGCACTAATGTATCCGGGCTCCTAGTCGGCAATTTGCCGCCTGGCCCTTGATGAGTAGTCGCTCCTGCCTGTCCTTGAAAAACGCTTCAGCTTCGAAAGCTGTTTTGCTTACCAGGTTCTCAGGCAGGATTTGAGCTGTTTATCGTCATCATCGCTGTCGTCGCAAAAGCCGGTAGTGTGGGTTTCGGTCAAGCCCTGGACTGGGTGTTGTAGCTTCCTCCGTGAACTAAAACGGCCCACACGATTCTTGCCAACTTATTGGCTAGGGCGCAGGCGACCTTGTTTGGATGTTTTCGTGTCAGCAAGTCCCTGCACCAACTTCCCAGAGCATCATTGCGCTTGTCGATGCGCACCAGGACCGCCCGAGAGCCTTGAACCATCAGCTTTCGAAGGTATTTATCACCTCGCTTACTGATGTTCAAAAGGACTGTTTGATCACCCGTTGAATACTGCCTCGGCACCAGGCCCAATGAAGCGGCGAAGTCTCGCGCTGAGCGAAAATTGGAAGCGTCCCCGATGTCGGCCAGCAGCGCGCTAGCGATGATTGGGCCGATGCCGGGGATGCTCATCAGCCGGGTTCCCGCGTCATCAGCACCCACCTGCTCTTTAATCGTACGATCAACCGCCTTGATTTCGTCGGTGAGCCGTTTGGTCTCTTCTGCCAAATGCTCAATGAAGTCCTTCAACTGTTGCGGCAAGTCTGCGGCCGGGTCGTCCAAAATTTGATGAATCTGATTCATCGCAGCTTTTGTCGCAGGTAACTCAATTCCGAACTCAAGCAAGAACCCGTGAATGCGATTGATTGTTTGAGTCCTCTGGACGATTAAGGCTTCGCGAAGACGATGTTGCGTCGATAGAAGCTGTTGCTCAACAGTCTTGATGGCAACGTAGTGTGTCCTGGGACGGGAGGCAGCTTCGCAGATGGCCTCAGCGTCGATGTAGTCGTTTTTATTGCCTCTGACGTAGGGTTTCACATGCTGCGGGGCAATCAATTTCACTTGATGGCCGAAGGATCTGAGCTTCCTTGCGAGCCAGTGTGAACCGCCGCATGACTCCATCACTATGGTGCAGGGTTCGAGCTTTGCAGCGAACTCAAGTAGCCGCTTACGATTGAATTTTTTGCGTAGGACTTCCTTGCCTTTGGCGTCGTGCCCTACGAGATGGAAGGTGTGTTTCCCGATATCCAGGCCGATTAGCTTCAAGGGTTCCATGAGAGGTCTCCTTCAGGTAAGTGAGAGCCCCGGTCAGTTTAGATTTACCGGGACTCCCACACGGGCTGACCATCTCATTAACGCT
>NZ_JBDGLI010000041.1:0-1467 GCF_057655955.1 Pseudomonas sp. Soil_N_39 | reverse complement strand
GGTTCCGCTCTTATGTATGGACTCGCCTCCACTGTCACCCGCTTTTCAACACTGCGACCCGGCTGCATCTATGTATAAGGCCTATCGAGGAAGCCGTCTTCGACTTCTGGCCAACATTGGTTGAGCTCACGGTATGCCGATTACATTCAGGCCTCGAAGGCCGGTAAGAGCGCAGGCATCAATCCGCGACGGTCTGACCTGGGGTCAATGTTTTCAAGCAGGGGCTGGAGCGCTTTTACGCCCCGGTGGCAGAACTCTGTTGATCAGTAACTTGTCGCAGCCGACCGGCCTTAGGCCGGTTGGCTGCGATAAGTCTGGTCATTCTGTAGCAGCACCCAGATGATTCGTAGGTTGCGATTCGCCAGTCGTACCGCCGCCTCCTTACGTCCTAGCCGACTCAACCAGCGATGCAAACGACGATCGTCGGGCAGCTCTGAATCAGGAGGGAGGTGCCTCAATACGGCATGAGCTCCCTGAACCATCAGACTGCGTATGTAACCATCGCCTCGTTTACTCATTCGGCCCAAGTGAACCTTTTGCCCACTGCTGTTCTGATCAGGCACCATGCCAAAGTAGGCAGCGAACTGGCGTGCATTGGCAAAACGTTCGGGTTCGGTCTGCTTGGCTAGCATCGCTGTGGCGATGATCGGACCGACACCGCGTACGGTCATTAACCGTCTGGCGGTTTGATCCTGGTTCGCAGCGATCTCCAGGCGACCGGTCAATACGTTGATCCGCTCGCCTAACTGGCGCCATTCGCCCAGCAACTCGTCGATGAGTTCGCGCAACATGTCTGGCAGTGGTTGGGTAGCATCCTCCAGCACCCGAGGTAGGGTTTGACTGATAGCAACATCACCTTGTGCCAAGGCAACACCGTGTTCCATCAATAGCCCACGCATCTGGTTACTCGTAGCTGTACGTCGACGCACATAACCCTGCCGGGCACGGTGCAATGCCTGCATGGCCAGTGCTGTGGCACTTTTGATGGGCACCGCTGTAATTTTGGTGTCCCGTCCGGCCCGTAAAATGGCCAGCGCATCGTTGCGATCATTTTTTGCGCCGCTGCGGTGGTTAGCCACCAGTTGCGCTGGAAGAATTCGCGCCAGATTACCCTGAGCCTGTAGCTGTCGTGCCCATGCTTGAGCACCTGGGCCGGTTTCCATCAGTACAACGATGCTTGGCGGCAACCTGCACAAGAAGGCGTGGAAGGCCTCACGTGACTTGATGCGGTCTTCATAAAGTACTCGGCCAAGGGCGTCTTCGCCTGCGACTTGAAATACCTGCTTGGCAAGATCAATCGCCACTGTCGTACAGGCCGACAGATCGGTTGAAGACAGGGACTGTTTAAGCGTCGTATTCTTTTTCATGGACTCGCCCTCGCTGTCGTTGGCTTCTTAGACTGCCACCGTGGCGCATTGACGCCTCGGCGTGGGCGAGTCCATCCAATTACAGCGGGTCACTTTTGAA
>NZ_JBDGLI010000040.1:0-2510 GCF_057655955.1 Pseudomonas sp. Soil_N_39 | reverse complement strand
ATCGAACTGGGCGAGATCGAAGCGCGCCTGAATGCCCTGGCAGCGGTGCGCGAAGCGTTGGTGCTGGCCCAGGAAGGACCGAGCGGCCAGCAACTGGTGGCTTACGTAATCCCGGTCCACACCACCGAAGACCCAGCCAGTCTGCGCGAGCAGATCAAGACCCAGCTCAAGGCCGAGCTGCCGGACTACATGGTGCCAACGCACTTGTTGTTCCTCGAACAATGGCCACTGACCGCCAACGGCAAGCTCGACCGCAAGGCCTTGCCAATCGCAGACGCCAGCCAGATCCAGCAGGCCTACGTGGCGCCGCGAAGTGAACTGGAGCAACAGATCGCAGCGATCTGGCAGGACGTGCTCAAAGTGGAGCGGGTCGGCTTGAGCGACAACTTCTTCGAGCTGGGCGGCCATTCGCTGCTGGCGACGCAGATGGTCTCGCGCATTCGCCAGGCCCTCGGCCTGAACCTGCAACTGCGGCAGTTGTTCGAGAACGCCAGCCTGGAGGCCTGTGTGGCCGCGCTGGTGGACGGCGACGAGGCACGGCCGGCGAGCATCCCGCGGCTTGCCCGGGACGAGGCGCGGCTGCCGCTGTCCTACGCCCAGCAACGCCAGTGGTTCCTCTGGCAGATGGAGCCCGACAGCGCGGCGTACCACATTCCGGCGGCGCTGCGGATTCAGGGCGATCTGGACCTGGAGGCCTTGCAACAGAGTTTCGCCACCCTGGTGCAGCGCCACGAGAGCCTGCGTACCACCTTCGTCCAGGTCGATGAGCAAGCGTTCCAAGTCATTCACGAGCAGATGAACCCGATGGTGATCCCGCGGATTCTCGACGGTGGTCACGAACAGATCCAGGCCTTCGTCCGCCAGCAGATCGCCGAGCCATTCGACCTGCAAAACGGCCCGCTGCTGCGGGTCGGCCTGTTGCGGGTGGCGGCCGACGAGCATGTGCTGGTGCTGACCCAGCACCACATTGTCTCCGATGGCTGGTCGATGCAATTGCTGGTGCAGGAACTGATCCAGGGGTATGCCGCGTGCAGCCAGGGCGAGCCCTTGGCACTGGCCGAGCTGCCGATCCAGTATGCCGATTACGCGGTGTGGCAACGTCAGTGGATGGACGCCGGCGAACGGGAACGGCAACTGGCGTACTGGACCGATGTGCTAGGGGGGGAGCAGCCGTTGCTGACGCTGCCCACCGACCGGCCGCGCCCGACCCGGCAGAGCTTTGCCGGCGCCCGCCTGGCTATCGACTTACCGCAGGTTCTGGGCCAACAACTGCGACAGCTGGCCCAGCGCGAAGGCAGCACGTTGTTCATGGTCTTGCTGGCGTCGTTCCAGGCCTTGCTGCATCGCTACAGCGGCCAGTCGGACATCCGTGTCGGCGTGCCCATCGCCAACCGCAACCGGGTGGAGACCGAAGGCCTGATCGGCTTCTTCGTCAACACCCAGGTGCTCAAGGCCGAGGTCGATCCGCAGCAGCGTTTCAGTGCGTTGCTGGCGCAGGTCAAACAGGCGGCCATCGGCGCCGAGGCCCATCAGGACCTGCCGTTCGAGCAACTGGTCGAGGCCCTGCGGCCTGAGCGCAACCTGAGCCACAGCCCGTTGTTCCAAGTGTTGTACAACCACCAGAGCGTCGCGCGCCAGGCACTCCCGGCGCTGCCCGGACTGGTGATCAAGACCCAGGACTGGGAAAGCCAGACCGCCCAGTTCGACTTGACCCTCGACACCCTGGAAGCCGAGGGTGAACTCAGTGCGGCGCTGACCTATGCCACTGACTTGTTCGACGCCAGCACCGTGCAACGCCTGGCCGAGCACTGGCTGAACCTGCTGCACGGCATTGTCGCCAATCCTCGCCAACGCGTTGGTGAATTGCCGTTGCTGACGGCCGCCGAGCAACAGCAATACATCGACCAATGGAACCCGGCACCGCGCAGCTTCCCAGGTGAGGCCTGCCTGCATCAGCGCATCGCCGAACAGGCGCGCTTGCGTCCTGGTGCCGTCGCTTTGCGTTTTAACGAAAGCAGCCTGACCTACGGCGAGCTCAACGCCCAGGCCAACCGTCGCGCCCATCAGTTGATCGCCCACGGCGTCGGCCCGGATGTATTGGTGGGGCTGGCGGCCGAGCGTGGTTTCGACATGCTGGTGGGCCTGTTGGCGATACTCAAGGCCGGCGGTGCTTACGTGCCACTGGACCCGACGTATCCCCAGGATCGTTTGGCCTACATGATGCAGGACAGCGGCATCCGCTTGCTGCTGACCCAAGCAGCCCTGGTCGATCTATTGCCGGTGCCGGATGGCGTGCAGACGCTGCTGCTGGATGCTGATGTCAGTGCGTTTGCCGACAGCGATCCGCACGTAGCAATGGACGCTACGAATCTCGCTTATGTGATCTACACCTCCGGTTCCACCGGCAACCCCAAGGGCACCTTGCTGCCGCACCACAACGTGCTGCGCCTGTTCGAGGCCACCGCGCCATGGTTCAACTTCGGCGCGGCGGATGTCTGGAGCCTGTTCCA
>NZ_JBDGLI010000039.1:0-3777 GCF_057655955.1 Pseudomonas sp. Soil_N_39 | reverse complement strand
GGCGGAACCATAAGCCGCCGTTACCGAAGAAACGGATATACACCCCCCCCCTGAAATCCCCCACCCGTAAACGATAGAACATCACGACTGGTTTAAAGCCTTTGCGCTTCCGAAGGGTCATTTCCCTAGCCCGATCTATTTGTAGCTTCAGCTTGTAAGCCTTTGCCTAGTCTTACGTAAGCGATCGGTTTCTCACCGCCGGGACAGACAGCTATAAATACCGTGATCTTTTTGTATTCAACTGATTTATAAGGGAAATTTGTTGATGAACATCGTGTGACAGGGCAAGCCACCTGTATCAGCCGCGTTGCACTCGCCCGGGAAAATACTAATATCAGTCCTGTGTCGACGGACAGACACACCCGTCAAGGACGATGGGAAGGAAGGACATCGCAGGACGCGATTCATCAGGACGATGAATAGGATTAAAGGGATTAGGGAAAAAATGTGGGCGGGTCAAACCGCCCCTTTTTTTGCCTGCGATTTTGTTCCAGGCAGCAAAAAGGCCCGCAAGGGGCCCTTTCGACGAACATGGCAACGATCAGCGTTCGAGGTCTGCGATCTTGCCAGTCTTGCCATCCCACTCTTCGGCGTCCGGCAGAGCGTCTTTCTTCTCGGTGATGTTCGGCCAGATCTCCGCCAGTTCAGCGTTCAGCTCGATGAAGTTCTCCATGCCGGCCGGCACTTCGTCTTCCGAAAAGATGGCATTCGCCGGGCATTCCGGTTCACACAGGGCGCAGTCGATGCACTCGTCCGGGTGAATGACCAGGAAATTCGGCCCTTCGTAAAAGCAGTCCACCGGACACACTTCTACGCAGTCGGTGTACTTGCACTTGATGCAGTTGTCGGTGACGACGAAGGTCATTTCTAATTCTCTCCTCAGGCGGCGGCAGCGAAGCCCTTTCACGGTGGGGTCGCCAGGTTCGGGAGCGGTAGTCTGCGAACCAGGCTAAATAGTCCGCAGCATCCCAAACCGCGCGAGATTCTAACAGCTTGAAAGCCTGTGCGTTAGATCCGTGTCTTCAATGTATAGAGTAAATCCAGCGCCCGGCGTGGGGTCAGGTCGTCCAGATCGAGCTTGGCCAGTTCATCGAGCACCGGATGGGGCAGGCTGGCGAACAGGTCGCTTTGCTGAGGCGCGGCCGGTTTGCCTTTGGTTGGGCGCGGAGCTTCGTGAGGCAGGCTGGTAGTTTCCAAGCGGCTCAGGTGCTCACGGGCGCGGCTGATCACTTCGCTCGGCACGCCGGCCAGTTGCGCCACTGCCAGGCCGTAGCTCTGGCTGGCCGGGCCGGGCAGCACGTGGTGCAGGAATACGATGCGTTCATTGTGCTCGGTGGCATTGAGGTGAACGTTGGCCACCAGTGGCTGGCTTTCCGGCAGTACCGTCAGCTCGAAATAGTGAGTGGCGAACAACGTGTAGGCCCGCAAGTGCGCGAGGCGTTCGGCCGCAGCCCAGGCCAGGGACAAGCCGTCGAACGTACTGGTGCCGCGTCCGACTTCGTCCATCAGCACCAGGCTGCGTTCGGTGGCGTTGTGCAGGATGTTCGCGGTTTCGCTCATTTCCACCATGAACGTCGAACGCCCACCGGCCAGGTCATCGCTGGAGCCAATTCGGGTGAAAATCCGGTCCACCAGGGACAATTCGCAACTGGCCGCCGGCACGAAACTGCCGATGTGGGCCAGCAGCACGATCAGTGCGGTCTGGCGCATGTAGGTGGATTTACCGCCCATGTTCGGACCGGTGATCACCAGCATGCGGGTGTTGTCGTCCAGGCTCAGGTCGTTGGCCACGAACGGCGTGGTCAGCACTTGCTCGACCACCGGGTGACGACCCTGGCTGATGCGCATGCACGGCTCGCTGACGAAGCGCGGGCAGTTCAGGTCCAGGTTCAGCGCGCGTTCGGCGAGGTTGCTCAGCACGTCCAGTTCCGCCAGGGCGCCGGCGGTGTCCTGCAAGGGCGGCAGTTGGCTGATCAGATCCTCGAGCAGTGCTTCATAGAGCATCTTTTCCCGAGCCAGGGCGCGGCTCTTGGCCGACAGTGCCTTGTCTTCGAACGCCTTGAGTTCCGGGGTGATGAAGCGCTCGGCGCCCTTGAGGGTCTGGCGGCGAACATAATCGGCCGGGGCTTGCTCGGCCTGCTTGCTCGGCAGCTCGATGAAGTAGCCGTGGATGCGGTTGTAGCCGACCTTGAGGTTGGCCAGGCCGGTGCGGGCTTTTTCCCGGGCTTCGAGGTCGATCAGGAACTGGCCGGCGTTCTCGCTCAGCGCTTGCAGCTCGTCGAGTTCGGCGTCGTAGCCGGTTTTCAGCACGCCACCGTCACGGATTACCGCTGGCGGGTTATCGATAATGGCTTTCTCTAGCAGCGCGGCCAGCTCCGGGTAGGTGCTGGTGGTGCGCGCCAGTTGTTGCAGGTGCGGCGCTTCCAGGTCGGTCATCGCCACTTGCAGTTCAGGCAACGCACCGAGGGCATCGCGCAGGCGGGCCAGATCACGGGGACGGGCGTTGCGCAGGCCGATACGGGCGAGGATCCGCTCGATGTCACCGATTTCCTTGAGCTGTGGTTGCAACTGCTCGAAGCGATAACGATCCAGCAGGCAGGTAATGGAGGACTGGCGCGCCAGCAGCACGGTCAGGTCCCGCAGCGGCCGATTCAACCAGCGGGTCAGCAGGCGGCTGCCCATGGCGGTCTGGCAGCGATCGACCACCGATTGCAAAGTGTTGTCGCGCCCGCCGGCCAGGTTGGTGTCCAGCTCCAGGTTGCGGCGGCTCGCGCCGTCCAGCACCACCGTGTCATCCAGGCGTTCGTGACGCAGGCTACGCAAGTGGGGCAGGGCGGTGCGCTGGGTTTCCTTGGCGTAGGCCAGCAGGCAACCGGCCGCGCCGATGGCCAGGGTCAGGTTCTCGCAGCCGAAACCCTTGAGATCTTGGGTGGAAAACTGCTGACAGAGACTTTTCAGCGCCGAGTCGCGCTCAAAATCCCACGGCGCCCGGCGACGCACACCACGGCGTTTTTCTGCCGGCAGGTCTTTGGGCCAGTCATCCGGGATCAGCAGTTCCACCGGATTGACCCGCTCCAGCTCCGCCAGCAGGTTTTCCCAGCCCTTGATTTCCAGCACCGAGAAATTGCCGCTGGTGATGTCCAGCACGGCCAGGCCGAACAGGCGTTCATCGCCCAGCACGGCGGCGATCAGGTTGTCCCGGCGTTCATCCAGCAAGGCCTCGTCACTGACCGTGCCCGGGGTGATGATTCGTACGACTTGGCGTTCCACCGGCCCTTTGCTGGTGGCCGGGTCGCCGACTTGCTCGCAGATCACCACGGATTCGCCGAGCTTGACCAGCTTCGCCAGGTAACCTTCCGCTGCGTGGTAAGGAATCCCACACATCGGAATCGCCATGCCTGCCGATTGCCCACGTGCCGTCAGGGTGATGTCCAATAGCTTGGCGGCTTTCTTCGCGTCCTCGTAGAAGATCTCGTAGAAGTCGCCCATGCGGTAGAACATCAGCTGATCGGGGTGCTGGTTCTTCAGGCGCCAGTATTGCTGCATCATCGGCGTGTGGGAGGACAGGTCGTTCACGGCTGTATTCATGGGTGTCAGGGAAGCTCGTTGAAAGGTGTGGGGCAAAAGGAGGGGCATTGGCCCGGCTTTTCCGCGATGGGCGCAAGGTTAACATGGGCGGTCTGGTGCTACCCATGTGTGAGTGGTTTTTGGGACTTTGGTGTATATGGGATTGAGTGCATATCCGTTGCTACGGTAACGGCTGCTGGCGGTTCCGCT
>NZ_JBDGLI010000038.1:3152-4908 GCF_057655955.1 Pseudomonas sp. Soil_N_39 | reverse complement strand
GGAGTTACAAATTGCTTGGGTGTTATATGGTCAAGCCTCACGGGCAATTAGTACAGGTTAGCTCAACGCCTCACAGCGCTTACACACCCTGCCTATCAACGTCGTAGTCTTCGACGGCCCTTCAGGGGACTCAAGGTCCCAGTGAGATCTCATCTTGAGGCAAGTTTCCCGCTTAGATGCTTTCAGCGGTTATCTTTCCCGAACATAGCTACCCGGCAATGCCACTGGCGTGACAACCGGAACACCAGAGGTTCGTCCACTCCGGTCCTCTCGTACTAGGAGCAGCCCCTCTCAAATCTCAAACGTCCACGGCAGATAGGGACCGAACTGTCTCACGACGTTCTAAACCCAGCTCGCGTACCACTTTAAATGGCGAACAGCCATACCCTTGGGACCGGCTTCAGCCCCAGGATGTGATGAGCCGACATCGAGGTGCCAAACACCGCCGTCGATATGAACTCTTGGGCGGTATCAGCCTGTTATCCCCGGAGTACCTTTTATCCGTTGAGCGATGGCCCTTCCATACAGAACCACCGGATCACTAAGACCTACTTTCGTACCTGCTCGACGTGTCTGTCTCGCAGTCAAGCGCGCTTTTGCCTTTATACTCTACGACCGATTTCCGACCGGTCTGAGCGCACCTTCGTACTCCTCCGTTACTCTTTAGGAGGAGACCGCCCCAGTCAAACTACCCACCATACACTGTCCTCGATCCGGATAACGGACCTGAGTTAGAACCTCAAAGTTGCCAGGGTGGTATTTCAAGGATGGCTCCACGCGAACTGGCGTCCACGCTTCAAAGCCTCCCACCTATCCTACACAAGCAAATTCAAAGTCCAGTGCAAAGCTATAGTAAAGGTTCACGGGGTCTTTCCGTCTAGCCGCGGATACACTGCATCTTCACAGCGATTTCAATTTCACTGAGTCTCGGGTGGAGACAGCGCCGCCATCGTTACGCCATTCGTGCAGGTCGGAACTTACCCGACAAGGAATTTCGCTACCTTAGGACCGTTATAGTTACGGCCGCCGTTTACCGGGGCTTCGATCAAGAGCTTCGCGTTAGCTAACCCCATCAATTAACCTTCCGGCACCGGGCAGGCGTCACACCCTATACGTCCACTTTCGTGTTTGCAGAGTGCTGTGTTTTTAATAAACAGTCGCAGCGGCCTGGTATCTTCGACCGGCGTGGGCTTACGCAGCAAGTGCTTCACCCTCACCGGCGCACCTTCTCCCGAAGTTACGGTGCCATTTTGCCTAGTTCCTTCACCCGAGTTCTCTCAAGCGCCTTGGTATTCTCTACCCAACCACCTGTGTCGGTTTGGGGTACGGTTCCTGGTTACCTGAAGCTTAGAAGCTTTTCTTGGAAGCATGGCATCAACCACTTCGTCACCCAAAGGGTAACTCGTCATCAGCTCTCGGCCTTAGAATCCCGGATTTACCTAAGATTCCAGCCTACCACCTTAAACTTGGACAACCAACGCCAAGCTGGCCTAGCCTTCTCCGTCCCTCCATCGCAATAACCAGAAGTACAGGAATATTAACCTGTTTTCCATCGACTACGCTTTTCAGCCTCGCCTTAGGGACCGACTAACCCTGCGTCGATTAACGTTGCGCAGGAAACCTTGGTCTTTCGGCGTGGGTGTTTTTCACACCCATTGTCGTTACTCATGTCAGCATTCGCACTTCTGATACCTCCAGCAAGCTTCTCAACTCACCTTCACAGGCTTACAGAACGCTCCTCTACCGCATCACTTAC
>NZ_JBDGLI010000038.1:1826-3057 GCF_057655955.1 Pseudomonas sp. Soil_N_39 | reverse complement strand
TTGCGTGATACCCGTAGCTTCGGTGTATGGTTTGAGCCCCGTTACATCTTCCGCGCAGGCCGACTCGACTAGTGAGCTATTACGCTTTCTTTAAAGGGTGGCTGCTTCTAAGCCAACCTCCTAGCTGTCTAAGCCTTCCCACATCGTTTCCCACTTAACCATAACTTTGGGACCTTAGCTGACGGTCTGGGTTGTTTCCCTTTTCACGACGGACGTTAGCACCCGCCGTGTGTCTCCCATGCTCGGCACTTGTAGGTATTCGGAGTTTGCATCGGTTTGGTAAGTCGGGATGACCCCCTAGCCGAAACAGTGCTCTACCCCCTACAGTGATACATGAGGCGCTACCTAAATAGCTTTCGAGGAGAACCAGCTATCTCCGAGCTTGATTAGCCTTTCACTCCGATCCACAGGTCATCCGCTAACTTTTCAACGGTAGTCGGTTCGGTCCTCCAGTTAGTGTTACCCAACCTTCAACCTGCCCATGGATAGATCGCCCGGTTTCGGGTCTATTCCCAGCGACTAGACGCCCTATTAAGACTCGCTTTCGCTACGCCTCCCCTATTCGGTTAAGCTCGCCACTGAAAATAAGTCGCTGACCCATTATACAAAAGGTACGCAGTCACCCAACAAAGTGGGCTCCCACTGCTTGTACGCATACGGTTTCAGGATCTATTTCACTCCCCTCTCCGGGGTTCTTTTCGCCTTTCCCTCACGGTACTAGTTCACTATCGGTCAGTCAGTAGTATTTAGCCTTGGAGGATGGTCCCCCCATATTCAGACAAAGTTTCTCGTGCTCCGTCCTACTCGATTTCACTTCTAAGATCCTTTCGCGTACAGGGCTATCACCCACTATGGCCGCACTTTCCAGAGCGTTCCGCTAAAATCAAAGAAGCTTAAGGGCTAGTCCCCGTTCGCTCGCCACTACTAAGGGAATCTCGGTTGATTTCTTTTCCTCAGGGTACTTAGATGTTTCAGTTCCCCTGGTTCGCCTCTTGCACCTATGTATTCAGTACAAGATAACCATCTTATGATGGCTGGGTTCCCCCATTCAGACATCTCCGGATCAAAGTCTGTTTGCCGACTCCCCGAAGCTTTTCGCAGGCTACCACGTCTTTCATCGCCTCTGACTGCCAAGGCATCCACCGTATGCGCTTCTTCACTTGACCATATAACCCCAAGCAATCTGGTTATACTGTGAAGACGACATTCGCCGAAAATTCGATCTTGCTCT
>NZ_JBDGLI010000037.1:0-5416 GCF_057655955.1 Pseudomonas sp. Soil_N_39 | reverse complement strand
GCGGTGCTGCGGATGGAGGACGGGACAACGTACGCACTGTCTGCCGGCAACGCCGTATTCATCGCCCATGGCGCGGCCCATCAACTGCTTTCTCATACGGACGTGCCTGTTCAGGACATCGACCGTTTAGACGGCGCTCCCCTCGGTGATACGGTCAGCGCGGTGGATACCGGAACCGATGCCAGCCCCACGCCGACCACCATTTTGTTCAGTGGCTGCATGGAGTTTGAACTGGGCAGTATCCATGGCCTTGGCAGGCTGATGCCGGGTCTGATGCTGATTGATGCCGGCGGCCAGCGTTACCCCGGGCTGGTGCCTATCCTGACCACCATGGAACGCGAGGTCAGCGCCGCCCGTGTCGGCTTCGCCGGTATCCTCGCGCGTTTGGCCGATGTGGTGGCCGCCATGGTCGTTCGCAGTTGGGTGGAGTGCGCCTGCGGCAATGCCTCTGGCCTGGTCGCTGCATTACGCGACCTACGCTTGGCAAGCGCGCTTCTCGCGCTCCATCAACAACCGGGACGCGACTGGACCGTTGCGCAGTTGGCGGAGCAATGCAATACCTCTCGCTCGGTCTTCGCAGACCGTTTCCAGGCGACTATTGGCATGGCCCCACTGCGCTACGTGACTGAGTTGCGGATGCGGCTTGCGAGCCAGTGATTGACGCTCGAAAGGCTGCCGATTGAAAAGGTGGCGCAGCGCTTGGGTTATACCTCTCAGGCCGCGTTCAGTCGCGCATTCAAGCGCATTACGGGCAAGACGCCTGGGTTAAGTCGTCAGTCGAGGCGGTCTACTGTTTCCTGAAGCCGAGCGGGAGCCACCGAGCACTTTGAAATTCAAAGTGCTCGGTGGCTAGCGTTCAAATCTCCTAAACGCTGAATGCATTCTTTCACTCGCAGCCTCTACAGAATGATCGCGTTCGCCCAAAAGCGGACAGTGAGCGCCACGTATTTGCCTAAGGCCTATCGCGTGAGTAGAATGCGATTAATTATCAATCATGCACCTGCCGGGATTCCGATGCGTAGCGATGAAACACTAGGTACTGCAGATCTAGGGCTGCTCTATCGAACCCACCACTCGTGGTTACACGGCTGGCTAATCCGACGCATTGGATGTCGCGATAACGCAGCAGATTTGGCGCAGGACACCTTCGTACGTCTGCTCAAATCCCGTCAGTCCAGCCCCTTGCGCGAACCACGCGCCTATTTAAGCAGTATCGCCCGCGGACTGATGATTGATCAGTATCGTCGTCGCGAACTCGAACGTGCCTACTTGGAAAGCATCACGTTGCTGCCTCAACATGAGGTTCCCTCGGAAGAAAGCCGGCTGATGATTCTTGATGCGCTCGAGCGCATAGACCGCATGCTCGGTATGCTTAAACCAAGAGTTCGCCAGGCATTTTTATTTGCCCGACTCGACGGTCTAACCTGCGCGCAAATAGCCGAAAAGCTGGGTGTTTCCCGCGCGACGGTGGAACGCGACCTGGCCACGGCCCTGCAACACTGCTATCGCTTGCGTTATGTCGAGGCGTGAGCCGCAGGCGCTCAATCCGGCCATTGTTGAGCAGGCAATCCAATGGCTGGTGCGCCTTCGCTTCAATCAAGCCGATGAACAAACACAGCGCACTTTTGAGCACTGGCTGCAGCAGCGCCCGGAGCATGTGTTGGCGTGGCAGCGTGTAGAAACGCTTGGGGATGAATTCGCAGGCGTGCCAGCTCAACTGGCCCGACAAACCCTTAATGGTACCAATCACGGAATGCCGCGGCGGGAAAGCCTGAAGCTACTGGGCATATTGGCGACTGTTAGCGCTGCAGCCTGGCTCGGCCGGGACTATACACCCGTACCCGCCATGCTTGCGCAGCAGCGCAGCAGTACCGGCGAGCAACGACGCTTCCAACTCGATGATGGCAGCCTTATCCAGCTCAATAGCGATAGCGCCGTCGACAGCGATTTCGACGCCCAGCGACGCCTGATAATCCTGCGACGTGGGGAAATCATCGTGAATGTCGGCCCGGATCAACACTCGCCTCGAGCACGACCGTTCTGGGTGCAATCACGTGACGGGCTCATGCGCGCCCAGAGTTCCCGCTTTCTGGCACGCGAGCTTGACGATGGCACTCTGGTCGCGGCTCAGGAAGGATCAGTCACGGTTTTCCCCGGCTCCGGTCAAACTCCTGCGAGCCGCAGCGTCCAGGCAGGAAATCACCTGCTGTTCACATCAAGTGGCGCCCGAATGTTCAGGGACAACGGCCTTGATCTATGGAGCTGGGGTGACGGGGTGATCAGTGCGCGCAATATGCGCCTCAATGATTTCATCGCGGAGTTGTCGCGTTATCGCCCCGGGGTACTGCGCTGCGCCGAAGAGGTCGCTAATCGTCGCGTTTCCGGCACCTTCCAGCTCGCCGACAACGAGCAGGTCCTGGCATTGATCGCGCAGTCACTGCACTTGCACATTGATTATCGGACCCGTTATTGGGTGACCGTGACCGCTGCCACCTGAGCCCATCAGAACTTTGTGCTAGCTGAAAAATAATGAGGTAGCTTCTCATTCTCGTTCGACCTCTAAGGAAGGCCGGAATACAGGCCAGTCTGCCGATGTCCTTTCTTGGAGCGAGAAAATGAGTTCGTCCCCTGTTTCACAGCGCCATCCATTAAATCGTGCCTTGCACGGTGCGATTTTGGGTTTGATCGTAAGCAGCTACACATTGCCATCGCTGGCGCAAACGTCGAGCGCTGACCACAGCAATCAAGTGAAACAGTGGAACATCGCTGCCGGCCCACTGGCACCGGCGCTTGACCGCTTTGCGCGCGAGGCTGGCATCAGTCTTTCCTTCGACGCATCGAGTGTAGTGAACCGCACCACTGCTGGCGTGAATGGCACGCTCGATACGTCGGCAGCGCTGTCATCGTTGCTGCTGGGGAGCGAATTGCAAATCGAACAGCAAGGTCCGAATGCCTATCTACTGTTCCCTCAACCAAAGCCCGTCGGCCCGCTGGAGCTCGACGCAACGAACGTCGAGGACTACCGCCTTGCCCCCCTCATCATCAACGCCAAAGTCAGGGTCAGTGCCGACGACGACGCCAACTCGGTGGTCGCCAAGGAGCTCTGGGTTGGCGGCAAGGTGGCAACCAGCATTCTCAATACACCGGCCTCGGTGTCGGTTGTTACCAACAAGGAAATGGAGCAACGCAGCGTCAGTACCACGGAAGAGGCGCTGCAATACACGCCGGGCGTGGTCAGTGACTTCTATGGTACGGATGACCGCAACGACTATTTCCAGATCCGGGGCTTCCAGGCTACTACCTACCGTGACGGCTTGACCCTGAGTTCGATGCGCGGCGTACGCGAAGATCCATTCGCCTATGAACGCATAGAGATTCTGCGTGGCGCCAACTCCACGCTGTTTGGCCCAGCGGACCCGGGCGGTTCGGTGAATTTCGTGACCAAACAGCCGCGCTTCGAGCAGTTTGGCCAAGGCTATGTGACCTACGGTTCGTTTGACCATGTCGAGACAGGCATCGATGTGGGGGATGCGCTGAACGACGAGAAAACCTTGGCTGGCCGCTTTACTGCCAAAGGACAAAACAGCGACCGCGAGTACGATCACTCACAGGAGGACAACCGGTTGGTGATGGGTGGCCTCACCTGGGCACCCACGGATTACACGTCAGCCACCGTGATTCTGGACTATCTGAAAACTGAAAGTTCGCCCAACAGTGGCGGCTATCCGCTGGACAAGGAATACGACCGCAGCAAGTTTTATGGTGAGCCCAGCTACAACTTTCACGATGTAGAGCGCACCAGCCTCAGCGGTAACGTCACCCATGACTTCGACAACGGCTTCGTACTGCGCAGCAATCTGCGTTACAGCAAATTGACCGATGATTTTGGCTACGTTTACATCAGCGACAGCGCCGCACGTGTCGGTACTACCGTTGACCGGTATCTGTTTGGAACGGACAGTGAGGCCGACCAGTTCAACGGCAATCTGATGCTGCAATACGATGCCCGCTTCGAGAACATCGACAGCAGCAGCCTGGTGGGCGTGGAGTACCTCGATTCGACCACCAAGGAAAGCTCGGTCTACGCCCTGACGACCCCGATTGACATTGCAAATCCCGTGTTTACTGGCGTTCCACGCTCAATCATGCCGTATGCCGTCAACAAGCGAGACGCGACCACCAAGGCCGTGTTCCTTCAGCAGAACCTATCGTTCTACGAGCGTTTCATCGTCACCGCGGGTATGCGCAACGACTCGATGGACCTTACCAGCAAAGGCTTGCAATCCACTGAGAAAGACAACTTCTCCGAAACCTCCTACCGAGGTGCGTTGACCTATATCGTCAACGATGAGGTGTCCACCTATGTGAGCATGGTGGAATCCGTCTCGCCGCCTCAGGTTGGCGTAACACCGCAGACAGGCAGGCAGTACGAAGTGGGCGTGAAGTATTCGCCGATGGGGATGGACGCACTGTTCTCCGCAGCCGTTTATGACTTGACCCAGGAAAACGTCACCATCGCCGTGGTGCTGCCGAGCGGCATCATTGAGCAACAGACGGTGGGCGAATCGCGGGCGCGTGGCCTCGACCTGGAGGCCAAGGCGCAGGTGACGCGGAACCTCAGCCTGATTGGTGGCTACTCCTATATGGAGTCCGAGGTACTACGCGGTTCGTTGTACGACGGCAGCTCCCTGAAGGGTAATGAGTTCACCACGGCACCCAAGCATTCCGCTTCGCTCTGGAGTTATTACGACGTGCCTGGCACTGATGTCAGCGTTGGCTTGGGTGCGCGCTACGTCGGCTCTTATTACTTCGATGCAGCCAACTCCGGCAAAAGCGATGGCACCACGCTGTTCGACGCCGCCTTCAACTACGAGATCGCCAAGGGCACCGACCTTGCGGTGAACGTCAGCAACCTGCTGGATGAGCAGCACGTGGTCGGTTCCGGCACAGCGAACTTCTACAACCCAGGTCGCGAGATTACCGCCAAAGTGAGTTACAGCTGGTAAGCAGGCGTGTAAGCCTTTTCCCCATGTAGGAAGCGGTGCCCGCTATACCGCGGGCACCGTCAACTTGCCATCATTGTGCGAGTTGAAAAGCAAGAGCGTTCGATTTTCATCGTTACGCGCCAGCTGTTAACTGCGCGCCAGTAGCGCGAGATAACATCAACCTGTTTTCGAGCATCTGCGTCGGTTCCGACCGCGATCAACTCAGCTCGATGCCAAGCAGGCCCGCAGACTTGCGTTTCAATAACGGGTCTAATGAAGGCGCTGTCGCCTGTCGACAGGAGCGCTGGCATTTCACAAAAAAAGCCACTCATCTGAATGGCTTTTTTCTGAATCTTGTCTCGTCCTGAATAAGGTTTACACCTTCTGACCTATCCTCAGGAGGAACCAATGGATTCAGGAAGAAGGCGTAG
>NZ_JBDGLI010000036.1:0-22928 GCF_057655955.1 Pseudomonas sp. Soil_N_39 | reverse complement strand
GCGGGAATAGCTCAGTTGGTAGAGCACGACCTTGCCAAGGTCGGGGTCGCGAGTTCGAGTCTCGTTTCCCGCTCCAAATTAAAAAAAACGCCGCTCATACGAGCGGCGTTTTTTTATGCGCGTGAAAAGGCCATGGTTTTTAACGAACGATTTTGTTGTCTGAGGGCGCTTTCCGCGCTTTACCTTAATAATGAAGGTGACGCGAACGTACTTCATGCAAAACTTAAGGGAAAACGCTCAAGAAGATTAATAGTTCATTCCTAAAGAAAAGCACTTCTCCTAACCTTCCAGTACCCGTTCTGGAGGTGCACTTATGCTGATTTTTGTTAAATCGATGGTCATTGGGCTGTGCATTGCCGCCCCTGTGGGACCTATTGGGCTGCTGTGCATACAGAGAAGCCTCATGCTGGGATGGCGAGCCGGTTTCGCGACGGGATTAGGGGCCGCCACCGCCGATTCGATCTATGGATTCATCGGGGCCCTGGGGGTCACGGCCATCATCGCGACGCTCATCAGCTTTAAACCTTGGTTGTGTATCTTTGGCGGGCTGTTCCTCGCCTACATTGGCTATCAGACAATACGATCGAAGGGCGGCGCGACCGCCATGGCGGGTGAGCGGGCCAACATGTTCAAAGCCTACTCGACCACGCTGTTCCTGACCCTGTCGAACCCCATGACCATCTTGTCGTTCATCGCGATATTTGCCGCGTTGAGTGATGGCATGGCCAGTGATCAAGGCGGCCAGCACGCCTTGCTGCCAATGGTGACCGGTATATTCCTGGGTTCGGCTGCCTGGTGGCTGGGGTTGAGCGGGTTTTCCTCCATTTTCAAGGCGCGGATTGCCGAATCGAAGCTGAGGCTGATCAACTACTTTTCAGGGGCGACCATCACCATTCTGGGGGCCTACCAGGTCGCCACTGGCGTCATGCTGGCTACGGCAACCTGATCTGATCCGCGTAACGAGGTCTTACTGCCGTCTGGACTCAACATACGCCCTGAAACGGCCTATTGCCTGGGTGACGTCCGGGGCGGTGGCATTGCTGAATGAAAGCCTGACCTGGTTAGCCGCTTCATTCGTCAGCGAAAATAAAGTGGTGGGGAATACGATTACCTTGAACTGCTGGGCGCATTCGCGCATTTCGCAATACCCAAAAGCGAAAGGCAGCTGCAGATTGATGAAGAAGCCGCCTGCCGGATGGTTCCAGCTGACCGTTCTTTGGCCGCCGACCTTGGGTGGGAATTCACGCTCCAGGCATTCAAGCATGTGGTTTCTTTTGTTCGTATAGGACAACACCCTGGGTTGGTTCAGCCCTTTCAACGAGTAGTCGTTCTCGATCAGCAAGCCGGCGACGACCGCTTGGCACAGGGCAGGGGTGTTGACGGTGATCAAGCTCTTGGCCTTGCACAACTTTGTGCTGAACGACATGACGCCGGGGCCCAGCGGCGCGACCACATACCCCATGCGCACGCCCGGAAAAATCGATTTGGCAAAGGAGCCCAGCAAGAACACCCGACTGCTGTCGATGGACTTCATGGACGCAATGGCCTCGCCTTCATACCTGAAGTAACGGTAGGCCGTGTCTTCCAGGATGAAAAAGTTCTTTTCACTGGCCAAGGAAAGCATGGCTGTCCTGGCGTCATAGGAAAGGCTGTCGGCGGTCGGATTGCTGAAGTCCGGAATGGCATAGAGTGCTTTGGTTTTTTCCCCTCTGGATTCAAGTTCTTCAATGATCTTGCGCAGGGCGATCGGGTCGAGAAAGGCCGCCATGGGGACGGGGACTATTTTTATGCCCAGCAGTTTTGCGATGCCCGTGACCCCGGAAAACACCGGGTCAGGCACTAATAAAACCCCGCCGCCTTCAAAGATGGACAGTAGCGTCAAGGTACAGGCTTCCTGAAACCCCAGGCACACCACGATGCTTTCAGGGTTGGAGACGGTTATCCCTTCATCGACCTGCAAATAGGTGGCGATTATTTCATTGATGATTCCCGAGGTTTTTCCATATTGGCAAAGCAGCGTCGCCAGTGATTGCTCGGTGCCGGCAACGTGATGTTTGTATCGGGCCAGTCCCCTGTCGATGAGAGAAAGGTCGCACTGCTGATCGTCGGGTCGACCGGAGGCCAGTGAAATGGCCTCCGGGTTTTCCTGGGCGATGGAATTAAGAAGGTGGATGACGTTCAGGATGGGGTCTTCGAATATCGTGTTTTCGAATGCGCTGGACACTTTTTTCTCCATAAAAAAAGCAACGAGCCAGTGAAGGCTCGTTGCTTGTGCTGACACGTTATGCAGGATCGAGTGAGTGTTTCTGATCGACCTTGCTTTCCATGGTTTCGAATGCCTGTAGCAGGTCCTCCTTGAGGTCTTCAAGATCCTCCAGGCCAAAGCACAATCGAACCAGGCCTTTCTCGATGCCCATGTCCGCTTTTTCCTGATCCGTCATCGAGGCGTGGCTGCCACTGAAGGGTTGGGCGACCATCGAGGTCACGCAGGCCATACCGGTGCCTGTGCCAAACCATTTGAGTGCGCCGGTGAATGTTTTATAAAAGGGCACCAGGTCGGGCCGTATATCAACAAACACAATGCCGCCATAACCGGTCAACTGCTGGCCATCGATGCGTGGGTAATAGACATGCTCGATAAAAGGCAGCTCGCGCAGATAATTGAGCATGCTTGCTGTCGTCTGGCTGTGTTTTTCCATGCGCAGGTTGAACGTCTGCATGCTCCTGCGCAGCAACCAGGCGCTATTGGGGGTGAGTATCGTGCCTGAGTAGAAGCGGCCCTCAAGAAGACGGTTGTAAATCGTCTCATTGTTGACCAGCACCAGCCCTCCCATGACATCACTGTGTCCAGAGAAGTATTTGGTGGCGCTGTACAGGGAAATGTCGGCGCCAAAATTCAACGGCTTCTGAAAGATTGGCGTGGCCCAGGTATTGTCGACGACCACCAGCGCCTGCGGGTTGTGTTGCTTGACGGCCCGGCTGACCGCGTGGATATCAATGTCTTTCAGGAACGGGTTGGTCGGTGTTTCGAAAATGACCATGTCGACGTTCGCCGGCAAGTCCTTCAACCCCTCTGCCGTGGTGAGATCCAGAATCGCCAGGTGCGCGCCGATACGTGCCGCATAGCGCTGGAACAATTTATAAGAACAGCCATAGATGTATTTGTTGATGACCAGCGAAGCTCCCGGTTTCAACAGTTCCAACACCATATAAATCGCGCTCATCCCGGTGCTGTAGGCCAGGGCATATTCGCTGCCTTCCAGGGACGCGACGACCTGTTCCAGTTCACTCACATTGGGATTGGCTTTCCTTGAATAGAAGAAGGCCGAGTCAGCGTTGAAAGCGCTGCACTGATAAATAGGTGTTACCGAAGGGTGGGCGTCCCGGTCATCCACCTTGATATGAAGTATTTCAGTAGACGTTTTCATGCTTGGCTGACCAGTTTGATGACCTGTTCATACATGTTTTGCTTGCCCTCGTAACCCACGGTCGGGGTGATGTCATTTTGCGAAATGCCAATCTCTTCAATCGACTCTGTCGGGAAGTGAGCCCTGTCGAAGACTTCATGAAGGTTGGAGTTCACGCCGTTGGGAAGCCAGACCTCAGGGCCTGTTTCATCGATGCGAGCCTTGGCAATGATGAATCGATAGCTTTCATGCGGGCGCAGGGTCAGTGATTTCCACTCGCTGTTATGTCCGTCCGTGTAGTTGCGTCGCAGGTAGACGGTCTGTTCGAAGTCTTCGGTATTCAGCACTTGGGCGTGCAGTGACACGATGTCCCCGTGCCATTCGAACTTGCGTTTCTCGTAAGTGCTCAACGCATCCTCGCGCAGCTCGACGGGGGCGTTCGCCTGGTGTTCGCCGAGTAATTTGAAATGCGCATCATGCCCGCATTGAGAGCAGCACCCTTTACTGTCCAGTCCGATGATTTCAGCGTTCAAGCCATAACGAGTGACGAGCAGGGCGTTACAGTGGTTGCAACTGGTGTTGGTCCCCTCGACGTCATTCACGTTCCCCAGGTACACGTGCTCGACACCCATGCTGCGAGCGACGTCCCGAGCCTTCAGGAGCCTGTCCACAGGTGTACGGATGCTGTTGCTCATCTTGTAATCGGGGTGAAACCTGACGAAGTGCAGCGGTACGTTCGGGCCCAGTTCATCCAGGACCCACTGGCTGATTTTCCGGGCCGTTTCTTCGTCGTCGCTGATGTCGGTCACCATCAAGGTGCTGACCTCGACATATTTGCCGGCGTCATAGACTTTCTTGATACCGGCCAGGACGGGTTCTACCCAGCCGGTGGTGACCTTGCGGTAGTATTCCGGGGAAATGGATTTCAGCGAAATCGAGAAAATATCGATGACTGGCAATAACTCATCAATGGCTTCTTCACTGATGAAGAATGCCGATTTATAGAGATTGATCAGACCTGCTTCCTTGGCCAGCTTTGCCGTGTCGAGGATGAATTCGTGCCAGACGACGGGATCGTTATAGGTCCAGGAAATGACGCGTATGCCGTGCTTGAGAGCGGTTTCCACTACCTGCTCAGGGGTGTAGTAGTAAACGTCCTTGTCGGTGACGTATTTGGCCTGCGATGTCTTCCAGTTATGACAGTAACCGCAGTTGAGCATGCAGCCGATATTGCCCAGGGACAGAATCCGCTCCCCAGGGGCAAAGTGGAAAACGGCTTCGGTTTCGATGGTCTCTTCGGTGCTGTGAACGCCTTTGCCGTAGTTCAATGTAACGAGCCTGCCCCCACGGTTTCCGCGCACTTTGCAAAAACCTACCTTGCCTTCCTGGATGACACAGTTGCGTGGGGAAAGATGACACTTCACAGCGCCCCCGGGGAGTATTTCTTCGAGTTTTGCCGGGCTGCTTTCCAAGGTCCAGTTTTTATTTTTTGTAGTGTCCATCTTTCACTCCTCATCACGGAAGTTGCCATCAGTAGCATCGGTTTGAAAAAGTCGAGGCGAAACAATTTTGCCGCCCTATAGGGCAGTCATAGTTATGGGTTATTAGTAAGCGGATGAAGCGCTCATCAATCCATAGTTTTTAAGCGCAAAGCGCTTGGCATTCATATTCATGAACGGTTGAATAAGCGGGCCGATCACCAGCAGAAATGCAATTGTGCCTATACCGAAGGGCCCGCCTAAAAGCCAACCGCTGGAAAAGATGCCGATTTCAATGAGCATTTTGGCTTTGGTGAACGACCAGTTCCATTTGGAGACCATGGTCAGCACCACCAGGTCCATGATCCTGATGCCGATACCGCTCATGATGATCAATGCGGAGGAATAGGCACACAGCACCAGCCCCGAGGCCAATAACGCGTACTCATTCAGCCTGACGATCAAGTACTCGCCGAGTCCCAGCCACGACCAGAGATCAATCAACAGCCCGGTCAGCGTGGTGGTAATGAAGGGACTTATCGGCGGGTATTTTTTGTTCCAGAGCATCCACCATGTCAGGAAAAACAGCGACACGATCGCCGAGCAAACACCCATGCCCAGCGTGAGTATTTTATCGATGGAGATGATCAAGACGTCTAAAGGATCAGTACCCAGTTGACTGATGATGAAGCACTTGGCGCCCAGCGAAAAGAAACTGACACCCATCAGGTACATCAGTAACTGATCTTTCTTGAAATACCGAAGACTTAGGACTTGCGTGCCAATGTGTTGAACGAGCGGGTGAGGTTTTTTTTCACACTTTTTCTTTTCATCTTCCATGCGAGCACCATCCCTGGAGAGAATATTTTATTATGAGTGCGTCACGCAAAAGAGCAGGGCTGTTGATTGCCCGGATTCTTTTCTGGTCTTTCAGGCTGGAAATAGACTAGCGCCATGCTTTATTTTGGTGCATGCTTTTTTTAATGAAAAACGCGGGCTTTTCATTAAAATTTATACTTTTAACCGGGGAAAACGCACATGGATCGTATAGACGTCAAAATCCTGGGTAAGGTACAGGACTGTGGTCGCATTTCCATCACAGAGCTTTCCAAGCACGCGGGGCTTTCTATTCCTGCCACTAACGACAGGTTGCGCAAACTTGAAGACTCCGGGGTCATCAAGGGCTATTGCGCTCAGTTGGATCCGACCAAGCTGGGCTACGGCATATCGGCTGTCGTCGGCATCACCACCCTCAAGCCGGCGAAAGCCAAATTGATCGCGACACTCACCGACATACCCGAAGTCGTCGAGTGCCTGCACATCACGGGAAACGACTCCTATCTGATCCGGATCTACGCCAGATCCATGGCAGAGATCGAGGACATCATTGCGAAAATCAACGCGTACGGTGAGACGCGTACCAGCATTGTCCTGTCCATTCCTATCGAGAGAAGAAAGCTCGTTCCGTGAGCCAGGGCGTCGGCCACCATCAACCCTCAAGGCTGTGCACCAGGTTTTCAATCGCTTCCAGGGCCGCCTCATCCGGAGGCGGCGGAGTAGGATTTGCACTGCGCATCTGGTACGCGAGCCGGTACTCACTGGGCGTGCAACTGGCGTATTGCTTGAAGGCGCGGGCGAAGTAGGACGGGTCCTTGAAGCCGGCCTCGTAGCCGATGCTGGTGATGGGCATCTGGCTGTTATCGAGCAATTCCTTGGCGAAGCTCATGCGTTTGTTCAGCACATAGTCGGTGAAACCGAGCCCATTGGCTTCCTTGAACACCCGGCTGAAGCGAAACGTCGTCATGCCGCAGCGCTTGGCCAGGTCGCGCTGATCGATGCTGTCGCGAAAATGCTGGTCGATGTACAGCATGATGTGACTGAGGGCCTGGTGCTTCTGGTGCCCAGAGGTCAGGCGAATGCTGTCCGGCAGGGTCGGGGCGTGGTCGATCTGCGACGTCTTTCCCCGGCCATTGGCATTGCGGCGCAGCTCGCACAGTTGCGTCACGGCCGTGAGGTAGCGCTTTCGCTCGGCGACGGACAAGGGCAGCACCATGTATTCCCAAACGCTTGAGCGCATGGCCCACACCGCCAGCTCTTCGGAGTGCTGCACGGTGAACATGGTGATGGGCGTGCCCGGCACGATCCGCTTGATCTCCAACAGGCGTCGCAGGCCCGCCGTGTCCGGGCGGTCGAAATGGATGCAGATCATGTCGGCCTGTTCCGCGCTGGACAGCATGGCGTTTTTTGCCAGCGTGCAGTCGCACGTGTCCTGGAACAGGGAGACGAGTTCCTGGGTGGATCGATCATGAGTCAGATCAACCCATAACAGCTTTGGCTTTGCAGTCGGGTTTGGCGCCATAGGACGACTACTCACAGGTGCTTGCTGCCCTTTAGCTAGCAGTATTGTCACTGTGCCATCACTTCGCCGAATAATTTTTTATAAAAATTCGATCTTTTAGCGCCAGCTCCCTCGTGGGAAGCCCGTATCGGCCTGTTGCACGGATGGATTCCCCGTCCCGGAGCCTTCGCCACGCGGCGCAAAAAAATCCTAGCGATGTGCAAAATCCTCCTAACGGCTATGACCACCTGCTGACTAGGGTTGCATCAGGCAGTTCGCAATGTACTGCCCCCGATAAACAACCCCGATGAGGTGTGCGAAATGACTCTTCAAACAATCAAGGCTTCGGTACTGAAGTTCGCCAAAGATGAAGATGGCCTGACCATTGTGGAATACGCCGTGGCCGGTGGGTTGATCACCGTATTGGTGGCCGCGGCGTTTGTGCTTCTGGGCGGTGCCGTGAATACCAAGATCCGTGCACTGTGCCAGGCGGTCAACGGCAACGTTGCCTGCTGACAGTAACTTGCGCTGAAGGGGACACGGTTACTTTCAAGGAATACCGCTTGCGACTCTTTTGCAGTGAGTACAACGAATCAATCAAATGGACTTCGCGCTGTCCCCTCAAACAAGTTTCCTAGCAGTACCCCTGATTAGCGTGAGGTTCATGAAATGACTTTCCAGACAATAAAAACTTCGATCAGTACGTTCGCCAAAGATGAAGACGGCCTGACCATCGTGGAATACGCGGTGGCGGGGGGCTTGATCACGGTGCTGGTGGCGGCGGCGTTCGTCCTTCTAGGCGGTGTCGTGGATACCAAGATCCGGGCGCTGTGCCAAGCCGCCAATGGCAACGTCGCCTGCTAACGATAACCACCCCCTAGGGAGACGCATCATGTCCATGGAACTGCTGGTGTCGACGGTACTGCTACTGGGACTGCTGGGCGTGGCGGTGGTGAGCGATCTGCGTCGCCACCGCATCCCCAACACGCTGGTCCTGTTGGGCCTGGCCCTGGGATTGGCCGGCCAGGTGTATACCGGCGGGATCGGCGGCCTGGGCGACAGCCTGCTGGGCATGCTGATCTGTTTCGGGTTGTTCCTGCCCATGTACGCGGTCGGTGGCATGGCCGCCGGTGACGTCAAGCTGATGACCATGGTCGGCAGCTTCCTGCCTTTTCATTACGCACTGTGGGCGGCGCTGTTCAGCCTGATCGCCGGCGGTGTATGCGGTGTCCTGATCGTCCTGGCCCGCGGCCAACTGCTCCAGACCCTGGGACGCTACTGGTTGATGGTGCGAGCCCAGGCTTATCTGGCGCCGACTTCGGACGAAGTGGCCGGTAAACCCTTTCCTTATTCGATTGCGATCCTGATCGGTACTTTGAACAGCGTTTACTGGCAACTGGTTGCCGGCGGCTGGGGAGTCTAGTCATGCACGTCATCAACGATAGCGATGCCTACCCCAGCGAACGGGAAGCGGTACAACGCCTGGCGCCACAGCCATGCACCATTCGCGACACCGGCTTGAGCGACAGCTTCCTGGGTGAGTTGGTGTGTAAGCACCTTCACGATGGCGGCGTGCTGGATATGTCGCGACTGGTCGAGCGCCTGGCCCTGACCGGCGCGGTGTTGGAGGAAGTGCTGGCGTTTCTGCGCAAGGACGGTCGTGTCGAAGTGCTGGGCCAGTTGGGGCAAACCGGTGGGCAGACGCTGCGTTATGGCCTGACCGAGCGCGGCCGCAGTTCGGCCCGCGATGCCTTGGCCCGTAGCGGCTACATCGGTGCGGCGCCATTCCCGGTCAGTACCTATCGCTCGCTGATCAAGATCCAGACCATCCACCACGGTCGCATTACCGCCAAGGACATGAACCAGGCGTTGGCGGGGATGGTGCTGAGCCAAGGCATGCTCGACCAGTTGGGCGTTGCCCTGAATTCAGGGCGGGCGATCATGATCTACGGCCCGGCGGGCACGGGCAAAACCTACGTCAGCAGCCGGCTGATCCGGTTGTTTGCCGAAGCCATCTGGGTGCCCCATGCCATCGTTATCAACGAGTCGGTGATCGAAATCTACGACCCGCAGGTGCACCAGCGCCTGGACGACAACGGCCAAACGAACAACCTGATGCTCAACGAAGGCATCGACCGCCGGCTGCTGTGCTGCAAACGCCCGATCGTCATCACCGGCGGCGAGCTGAGCATGGAGCAGTTGGACGTGCGCTACGACCCGTTCACCCGGCAATACCAGGCGGCGTTGCAACTCAAGGCCAGCAACGGCCTGTTCATCATCGATGACATGGGCCGCCAGCGCATGGCGCCCGCCGAGTTACTCAATCGCTGGATCGTGCCCATGGAGGAGAAGCGCGACTTCATCAACTTGGGCGGCGGTCGGCATTGCGAACTGCCGTTCGACCTGGTGCTGGTGTTTTCCACCAACCTCAACCCCCTCGAATTGGCCGATGAGGCCTTCCTGCGGCGCATTGGCTACAAAGTGCAGTTCGGCTACCTCAAGCCCGAGGAGTACGAACGCATCTGGCGCCAGGAGTGCGAACGCCTGGGCATCCCGTTTGACCCGCTGTTGGTGCGTTATGTGCTGCAGCAGTTGTATGCAGGCGAAGGCATGCCGCTGGTGCCTTGCCATCCCCGTGACCTGTTGAACATGGCGCTCGACCGCCAACGTTACCTGGGCGGTTCCGGCCCCCTGTCGCCGCAAGAACTGGAATGGGCCTGGCACAACTACTTCGTTCAGCTCGACTTCCTTTGATCTGGAGATACCGACATGAGCTCTCGTACGCTTCCCCTGATAGGCGTTTCCCTGGTAATGGGCCTTGGTGCCGCATGGATGGCTGACGCCTGGCTAAGCGCACGACTCAACGCGTCCCCCGATGATCATCTGCGAAGCGTGGTGGTCGCGACGGTGGAAATTCCCTTCGGGCAAATGGTCGAGGCCCAGCAAGTCACCACCGTGCGCATGCCCATGGACACGATCCCGGACGATGCCTTCGATGCCAGCGAACAGGCCGTGGGCAAGATCGCCACCTTCGACATCCTACGCGGCGACATCGTGCGGGGCGCGCGTCTGAGTGAGCACTTGGGCGGCAGCACCCTGGCTTCGCTGATCGCACCGGACAAACGCGCCATTTCGGTCCGCGTGGATGATGTGGTCGGCGTGGGTGGCTTCCTCTTGCCGGGCAACCGGGTCGATGTACTGGCGACCAAGACCACCAGCGCCGGCAGCAACAGCGCCACGTCCCGGACCATCCTGGAAAACCTGCGGGTGCTGGCGGTGGACCAGACCGCGGGTACCGACAAGACCCAGCCGGTGGTGGTGCGGGCCGTGACCCTGGAAATGTCGGTCACCGAAGCGGAAGCGCTGGTCACTGCGCAGACCGAAGGCAAGCTGCAATTGGCCTTGCGCAACCCGTTGAACCTGGAGAAAAAGCCCGTGGCCGTTGCGCCGCCAGCCCCTGCGCCGGTCATGGCCATGGCGGTCGCCCCGGTACCAAAACCTGTGGTGTTGCGCAGTGCCAAGCCGCAAGGCGGGGCGATCACGCTGATCCGCGGAGTTGAAAGCAGCGTGATCAATGTCCGCTGAATAGCCCCCCCATGCCAGGCCCTTGTGAGCCGTGGCGATACCGATCCTCAAACGTTGTAGATGAGGGCTCGATGATGAATGCCAATATCCGGCGCCAGGGAGGGGCGGTGAGTGTACTGATGGTGATCGCGCTGGTGGCGATTTCCATGATGGCGGCCTTGGCCCTGGATGGCGGGCACATGCTGCTGAACAAGACGCGCCTGCAGAATGCGGTGGACGCCGCGGCCTTGGGCGGCGCCAAGACCCTGAGCCAGGTGAGCGGTGGCATCAACATGGCCAGCACGACCCGCGCCGCGGCCCTGGACACGCTCAACAGAAATGCCAACGCCTTGGGCAATACCGAGCTGGCCACCGCGGTCGCCGGCAACCCGGGCGCGTTTGCCGTAGTGGAGCTGTCCAGCAGCGTCTACGGCCCGTTCTCCTATCCCGGGCCTACCGATGCCAAATACGTGCGGGTGTCGGTGGCCAGCTATCAGTTGAACGGGTTTTTCTGGAGTTTCGTGCAAACCATGGGCAGCGCCGGCTTGGGTAACAAGCGCGTGGCGGCGATCGCCACGGCGGGCCCCAGCCCCACCTCGCCTTGTGACCTGGCGCCGTTGATGGTTTGTGGCGACCCCACTCAATACAACCCGGCCGCCGGCAACTTCTGGGGGTATCAGTTTGGTGACCTGGAAGTCTTGAAAACGGCGGCGGGGAACACATCGCCCATCGGCCCCGGCAACTTCCAACTGCTGGACTTCGGCTCAGGCGGCAGTGCGGTCCGGGAGGACCTGGCCGGCGGTGGCTCGGTCTGCCGCAGTGTCGGCGACAACGTCCAGACGGCGCCAGGTAACAAAGCCGGCCCGACCTCCCAGGGCTTGAACACGCGCTTTGGTATCTACAACGGCCCGGTCAGTTCTTCGGACTATCCACCGGACCTGGTCACGGCTTCGGGCACCCCGGCGATCACCTACAACGATGCGCTTTCCCAGGCGCAATACAAAGGCCAAACCGTGACGTCGAGCAACGGCGATCTCTCGGCGGGCGGCGAGGCGATACAGGACTACAACGACTGGCGGGCCAGCGTCGCCGCCTGTGTGGCGGGAGGCGCCAGTGGTTGTGAAAGCAACGGGGTTTTCGAACGCCGGATGCTGAAGATCGTGATTGGCGATTGCGCCGGGAAACTGAGCGGTTCGACGTCGATTCCGGTCTTGGGGTTCGGCTGTTATTTCGTCCTGCAGCCGGTGAACGGTGGTGGTTCGGAGTCCATCATCTTTGGTCAGTTCGTCCAGGAGTGCGAGGGCGACAACGTCCCCGGCCCCACGCCGTCCACCGATTCCGGCCCGCAGATCATCCAGCTCTACAAAACCTATCTCAACGGCAGCGGCACTCCGAGCACCGACTCGTAGGAGGCGTCATGGGACTTTCTCATTTCAAACCCGCGCAAGCCCAGCAAGGCGTGGCGCTGGTGGAATTCACCCTGGTGCTGCCATTGCTGCTGTTGTTGCTGCTGGCCTTCGGCGAGTTCGGTCGCATGCTCTACCAGTACAACGTGCTGCTGCAGGCCAGTCGCGATGCTGGGCGCTTCGTCGCCAGCCAGGCGTGGAACACCACCCTTGGCTCCGTCGCCTTGGGCAGCACGCTCATGACCCAGACAAAAAACGTTGCGGTGTATGGCGTGCCCAGCGCGACGGGAGCCGCCGTAGTGTCAGGCTTGACCACGGCGAATGTGCAGGTCGCCGCCGAGGGCATCGATCATGTGCGCGTCACCATTACCTACACCTTCTGCCCGGTGATTGGCGCGGGTAACTGCGCGGGTTCGATCCCTGGGTTTTTCGGCAGTGCCATTCCACTGGGCATCCCGTTGGTCGCGACCACTGTCATGAGGGCGCTGTGATGAATCACAAACACATGCGCGGCACTTACATCGTGGAGTTCTCCTTCGTCGGCTTGCTGGTGTTCATCCTGCTGTTCGGCGTGGTGGAAATGGGACGGTTGTATTTCACGGTCAATGCGCTGGATGAAGCGGCGCGCCGTGGCGTGCGGCTGGCGGCGGTGTGCAATGTCAGCGATCCGGTGGTGTTGCGCCGGGCTATCTTCAACGCCGCGACGGACACCGGCACCAGTCAATTGATCAGCAACCTGGCGACGTCTAACCTGGCGCTGACCTACCTGGACGTCAATGGCGCCGTGGTGGCGAACCCTACCGACACGTCCGGTGCCTCCGGGTTTCGTGCTATCCGCTATGTCCGGCTGAGCGTGCAGAACTTCGTCTTCAACCTGTTCATTCCCGGCTTGGGCGTGCCCATTACCTTGCCCACGTTCAGGGCAACCTTGCCACGCGAAAGCCTTGGGCGTCATTCCGATTCCGGGGAGATCACACCATGCTGAATACCAGGGAACACCCGCTTTCGACTACCACTGGCAGAGCCGGGCTGCGGATACTGATCAGCAGCCGCGATGCCACGTCCCTGCGTGACCTGCAATGCGTCTGCCAACGCATGCCTGGCCTTGAGGTCAGCACGCGCCTGGTCAGCAACGGCCATGTCGATCCGCTCTACGGCCTGGACCGCATGCCCGACCTATTGCTGTTGCGCGTCAGCCATCTGTGGCGCGAAGAGCTGTCGGCGTTGTTGCAACGTCCGGCCCATGAACGTCCGCCGATGCTGGTGTGCGGTCCCTTGGGCGAGCAGGAGGGCATGCGCCTGGCGATGCAGGCCGGTGCCCGGGATGTGTTGCCCGAACCCATCGCCGATACGGAGTTGGTGGCGGCGCTCAATCGCCTGGTGACGGAAGTCCGCCTCGGCAACGGCAACGAAGGGAAGCTGATCGCGGTAATCAGCGCCAAGGGCGGCTCCGGCGCAACCCTGGTGGCGTGCAACCTGGCCCAGCAGCTCAGCGCTCGGGCAGGCAATACGCTGTTGCTGGACATGGACCTGCAATTTGGCAGCGTGACCCATTACCTGGACGTGGCGCAGTCCCACAGTCATCTGGAAGTGCTGCAGCAGATCGATGAGATGGACAGTGTCGCGTTGCGGGGTTTTTGCAGCCACTTCAGCCCGACCCTGCACGTCCTCGGAGGCCGGGCTGGCGAGTTGTGCCTGCCCCAGGACGCCCAGCCCGAACAGCTCGACGCCCTGTTGCAACTGGCCCGCGCCAGTTATGACTGGGTGGTGGTGGACCTGCCGCGGCAGATCGATCACCTCACCGGCTCCGTGCTGGAACAGGTGGATCGGGTGTATGTGGTGGTGCAGCAGAGCGTCAGCCACCTGCGCGATGCCAGCGCCCTGGTGCGGATCCTTCGCGAAGACCTGGGCGTGCGTGGGGAGCAGTTGCAGATCCTGATCAACCGCTATGACAAAAACGCCGCCGTCAGCCTCAAGGACATCGGTGAGGCCCTGCGTTGCGCGAACCTGTCGAAATTGCCCAATGACTTCAACCTGGTCAGCCAGAGTCAGAACACTGGCGTGCCGTTGGGGCTGCATGCGCCGAAGGCGGCCATTACCACCGCCCTGCGCGATTTGACCGAAGACCTGGTCGGTCACCAGATGGCCACGGACAAGGGCTTGCTTAAACGTGCCTTCAACCGTTTTTTCGGGGGATGACCCATGATCAGCGACTTTCGTAACCGCTTGCGCAAACAGCCCGCCAAACCTGGCGCCGCAGCGGGCGCCCAGCCCGGCGACGGTTTGCCGGACCCCACGGACGCATTGATGGCCTGGGAGCAGGCCATCCCCGACGTGCTGTATGAAACCCGCAGCCAGGTCACCCCGGTGGAGGCCGAATGGCGGGAAAAGATCTACCAGCAACTGCTCAAGGTCATGGACCTGTCGTTGCTCGATGCCCTTGAACCGGTCGAGGCCGCGCGGCAGATACGCGATATCTGCCAGCGCCTGCTCGAGGAGCACTCGGCACCGGTGAGTACCGCCAGTCGGCAGTTGATCATCAAGCAGATCACCGACGAAGTGCTCGGCCTCGGGCCGCTGGAACCGCTGTTGGCCGACCACAGCGTGTCCGACATCCTGGTCAACGGATTTGCCTCGGTCTACGTCGAGCGCTTCGGCAAGCTGCAACGCACCGACGTGCGTTTTCGCGACGACCAGCATTTGCTGAACATCATCGACCGCATCGTCTCCAGCCTGGGACGCCGTATCGACGAGTCTTCGCCGCTGGTGGATGCCCGGCTCAAGGACGGTTCGCGGGTCAACGCGATCATTCCACCGCTGGCCATCGACGGTCCGAGCATGTCGATCCGGCGTTTCGCCGTGGACCTGCTCAACACCGACAGCCTGATCCAGGTCGGCACCATGACCCCGGCCATTGCCTTGTTGCTCAAGGCCATTGTTCGCGGGCGCCTGAACGTACTGATCTCCGGCGGGACCGGCAGCGGCAAGACCACCATGCTCAACGTGCTGTCCAGTTTCATCCCCCACAACGAGCGCATCGTCACCATCGAGGATTCGGCCGAGCTGCAACTGCAACAGCCCCACGTGGTGCGCCTGGAAACCCGGCCGTCGAACATCGAGGGGCGCGGCGAGGTGAGCCAGCGGGAACTGGTGCGCAACAGCCTGCGCATGCGCCCGGACCGCATTGTCATCGGTGAGGTGCGCGGTGCCGAGGCGATGGACATGCTCACCGCGATGAACACCGGCCACGACGGTTCGCTGACCACCATTCACGCCAACACCGCACGGGATGCGCTGGGGCGAATCGAGAATATGGTGTCGATGACCGGGGCGACGTTTCCGATCAAGGCCATGCGTCAACAAATTGCCTCGGCCATCGATGTGGTGATCCAACTGGAGCGTCAAGAAGACGGCAAGCGACGCGTGGTGAGCATGCAAGAGATCAACGGGATGGAGGGGGAGGTCATCACCATGACCGAAATTTTCTCCTTCGTGCGCCAGGGCATCGGCGAGCACGGCGAGGTGCTTGGCGAATATCGGCCCAGTGGCATGATCCCGGCTTTCCGCGATGTGCTGGCCAAGCGCGGCATCGAGTTGCCGCTGACCTTGTTTCGCCCTGAGTGGATGGAGGGCCGCACGTCATGAACAATATCCCCAGTGAGTTCATCCTGGTTTTCCTTGGCATGGTGTTCATCGCCGTGTTCCTGCTGTCCCAGGGCGTGGTGGTGCCGGTGTTCGGTGAAGCCGGCAAGATGCGCAAGCGTATTCGCGGACGCCTGCATGTGCTGGAGAAGGCCAACCACCTGCCCAACATGCAGACCGTGTTGCGACAGAAGTACCTGACGCGCCTGTCCCCCTTGGAAGCCCGTCTGGAACAACTGCCGTTCATGGCCAACCTGACGCAACTGATCGAGCAGGCCGGGCATGAATACCGGGCTTATCGGGTGATGCTGCTCGGCCTGATCCTGGGGGCGGCGGCGGGTGTCTTGGTGCTGATGGTCTCGCCGCTCTGGTGGATGGCGCTGCTGGCGGCCTTTGCAGTGACCTGGGTGCCGGTGCTGAAAATCCTGCGTGACCGCAACAAGCGTTTCGCCGCGTTCGAGGAAGGTTTGCCGGATGCGCTGGACGCCATGTGCCGAGCCTTGCGCGCCGGGCACCCGTTCAATGAAACCTTGCGGCTGGTCGCCGAGGAGCACAAGGGACCGGTCGCCCAGGAGTTCGGCATGACCTTTTCCGACATCAACTACGGCAACGACGTGCGCCGGGCCATGCTCGGGCTGCTGGAGCGGATGCCGAGCATGACGGTGATGATGCTGGTGACGTCGATCCTCATCCATCGCGAGACTGGCGGCAATTTGACCGAAGTGCTGGAGCGTCTGAGCCGCTTGATTCGCGGGCGTTTCCGGTTCCAGCGCAAGATCAAGACGCTGTCGGCGGAAGGGCGGATGTCGGCGTGGGTGCTGGTGGCGATCCCGTTCGTGCTGGCGATCGCCATCGTGCTCACCAGCCCCAGCTACATGCCGGTGCTGATCAATGACCCCATAGGGCACAAGCTGATCATCGGCGCGTTCTGCGCCATGTTGATCGGGATTTTCTGGATAAGAAAGATCATCCGGATCCAGGTTTAAGCGCTGTTGCGCCGCGAGGTTTCAGTCATGGACTTTTTACTCGGATTGTTGAGTCGGTTGACCGGCAACGAAGAGTTGGCACGCCTGTTGTTCATCGGCGCGATTGGCCTCAGTACAGTGCTGGCGGCCGTCGCGCTCCTGCTATTGATGCTGGGCCTGCAGGATCCGGTGCAGCGGCGCCTGGCGCTGATCAAGCGCGGTTATGGCGGCAACACCGCAGGGCAGGAGGCGCCCGGTAACCTGCAGCTCTTGTTGGAACGGGTCGGCCAGCGCTTTGCTTCCACCGACCAGGCCCACACGTCGGCCACCCAGACCTTGCTGACCCACGCCGGTTACCGTTCAGCCTCGGCGGTGCAGATGTATTGGGCCGTGCGCCTGATGCTGCCGCTGTTGCTGGTTGGCGTTGCGTTGTTGCTGCTGCCGATGGTCAAGGTTTCATTGGCTATCGGCTTGCTGGTGGTGGTCCTTATCGCGGGCATCGGCTGGCTGCTGCCGGCGATCTACGTCGGCAAACGCAAGCAGGCCCGCCAAGGCCGGCTGCGCGCCGCGTTCCCGGATGCGCTGGATCTGATGGTGGTCTGCGTCGAGTCGGGCCTGGCCCTGCCCACGACGATTGAACGGGTGGCTGAAGAGATGTCGGTCAGTCAGGTGGAACTGGCCGAGGAGCTGGCGTTGGTCAATGCGCAGATCCGGGCGGGCATCACCAGTACCGAGGCGCTCAAGCAACTGGCCGTGCGCACCGGGCTGGAGGATATCCAGGGCCTGGTCAGCCTGCTGGCGCAAAGTATCCGTTTCGGCACCAGCGTGGCCGATACCTTGCGGATCTATGCCGATGAGTTTCGCGACCGACGGACCCAGGCGGCGGAAGAAATGGGGGCCAAGATTGGCACCAAGTTGATCTTTCCGCTGATTTTCTGCCTGTGGCCGAGCTTCTTTCTTGTCGCCATTGGCCCGGCCATGATTGGTGTGTTCAGGGCTTTCGGGAATATGTAGGACACACGGTATCTATTGTGGGAGCGAGCTTGCTCGCGATAGCGGTTCGACAGTCAATGAAGGTGCTGACTGGGAGACCGCCATCGCGAGCAAGCTCGCTCCCACAGGTTTTCCGGCGCCCACCTACTGATCACTCCAGCCAACACACCGCTCTGTGGCGAGGGAGCTTGCTCCCGCTGGGCTGCGCAGCGGCCCTGCTTTTGCGGCGGCTCTGCACCATTGTGGGAGCGAGCTTGCTCGCGATAGCGGTGGGTCAGTCAATGAAGGTGCTGACTACCAGTCCGCCATCGCGAGCAAGCTCGCTCCCACAGGTTCACGCCTGTGATCTGCCGATCGTTCAAGCCAAAAGACCGCAGCCTCCGGGAGCATCTACATCGGATCGAATGTAGGCACTGCCGAAGGCTGCGATCTTTCCTTTCCCACGTATTTCATTTGCTGCTGGTGATCTCTCCTGCCGAGTCCTGGTCAAAGAACTCCGGGATCGGATAGTTGAAGCTGTTGAGCCAACGCTGCATCGCCATCTCGCGCTCGGCGGCCGAGGCGGTTTGCAGGTTGGTGGAGGCCACCACGCCACGAATCTGCAGTTGCATCCAACCCTCGGTGCCTTGCTGTGCGGCTGAGGAGGGTCCTGGTTCAATGGCCCAGGCGGCGGTGGACAGGCTCACCATGCACACGATCATCAAATGTTTGCTCATCATTTCTTGAACTCCTCGTAACGCTCTACTGGACCGCGCCGGTTGAAGCATCGACGACCTCGGTCAGGCGGTTGGCGGGTGATGTCACTGCCTGAGGTGCCGCGCCCCTGATTCTTTCCGCACGGGCCTGGGCATCTGCCACTTGCTGGGGGCTGAGCTTGGCCATGTTCGCGAGCTCGGCGGCCTGCTTCCAGTTGTCCTGGTAAATCAGCAAGGTCACCATGTTGAACGCGGCCAGCGTGTCGGACTGCTGGAGCTCCATGGCGGTCATGAACTCGAAGCGGGCCTCTGAAATGCGCCGTTGATTGAGGTAGACAACCCCCAGGTCATTGCGGATCTTGCCTTCGGTCGGGGCCATTTTCGCGGCGTGTTCGAGGTATTGCGTCGCCGCCGCATTGTCATTCCTGGCGGCCGCCAATTGACCCAGGCCATGTTCACCGTCAGCGGCCAGGCAAGTCCCCTGTAGGCTTTTGTACAACGGTTCGGCCTCGTTTCGGCCCATCAGGCGCAGCACCCGAGCCTTGCGCAGGCGGACCTGGACCAAGTCCTCGGGCAAGCGTTCGAGGTTCGCCAGGCTGGCATATAAACGACCTTCGTTGGCCATGTCTTCCGCCATGTTCAAGGCCAGTTCCTGGTCGGCTCCGGGCTTGGCGCAATCGGCCGTACGTGAAGCCACCACGCCGCTGCTGGCACAACCGGCAAGCATCAAGGTCGCCGTTAATGCGATCACTGTTTTCATGGAATACCCCTTGGCGAACCGTTGGACGTCGCACGCCTTGCACACCAGGCGCCGGCTCATTGGGAAAGCCCGCTGCGGTTGTCAAACTCGCCATGTTCGAGGAAGTACATGCGGTAGAAATTCGGGTCGTAGTTGCGCAATTGCTCACCCGGCAAGCTCGGCAGTTGCGCGTCGGCCGCCAACGGTTGGACCAGGTGCGGCGTGACGATCATCAGCAGCTCGCGCTCTTCGCGGTTGATGGCGTTGTCCCGAAAGAACGCGCCGAGAATCGGCACGTCGCCCAGCCCTGGAAACTTGTTCACCTGGGAGCTGTTGCGGGTGCTGATCAGGCCGCTGATGACAAAACTTTCGCCATCGGCCAGGGCGATGCTGGTATCGGTACGGCGCACGGTGAGTGCCGGCACCAGTGTCCCGGCGATATTCACCGCGTTGGTGAAATCCAGCTCACTGACTTCCGGCGCTACCTTCAAGGCGATGCGATTCTTGCCGATGACGGTGGGGGTCAGGGTCAGGCGGATGCCGAATTCCTTGTACTCGATGGACACGTTGTCGCTGCCGGCACTGGGCACCGGGATCGGTACTTCGCCACCGGCCAGGAAGCTCGCGCTCTGCCCGCTGAGGGCCACCAGGCTTGGCCGTGCCAGGGTATAGGCAAAACCGCTGCCTTCCAGGGCGTTGATCATCAACAGGGTCTTACCGGTAGCGAAAGACAGGTTGAACATGTCGTTATTGACCGGCAATGAAGGCCGGACAACACCGCCGATGGTGGGCATGGTCCTCGGCGAGCCGAACAGGAAATTGCCACGGCTGCCGAAAATCGAGGTCGAGGCTTCCTTGAGCTTGGTCCGGCTGACTTCAACGAAACGGATGTCGGTCTGTACCTGGGCGAGCAGCATCGGGTCTTCGGAAGGTATGTTCGCAGCGCCCGTCAGCGCCTCAGTGGCCCGGCCTTTGACAAAGACCATGCTCTGGCGCGGTATTTTCGAACAATCGGTCCAGACCATCAGGCTGGTGGCGCCGGGCGCCAGACCCGTGAGGATAAAGGCATCGCTGCCACTGGGTTGCACATCGGCAATTTTCGGGTCGCCGACGGCCAACTTCGTCACGGGGGCGAGGATGCGCAGTTCGCTCTGGAGCCCTTGGCCGACCTCGAAGGTCGCCGGCAAATTGTCCAGTTGCGAACAGTTTGCCGCTGCGGCCTGGGCCGCATCCAAGCCAAGACCCATCCAGAACAGGCCATGAATGAAGTGCTTTAGAACTGGAGCAGTACGATGGGTCATGAAGTGATCCTCGGTAAAGAGGCCATCCCTAGGCTGAACTATTGCCTCGGATCACTTAAGAGGCCCGGGCTGCCCCTTTCCATCTCGCCGACCTGTTCATATGCCGGTTTCAGGCCTCGTCGCTATAAGCAAACGGGCGCATTTCTCCGGCCTGACTGAACGACAGGCAGCTTGCGAACAACTTTTCGGTTCCCGGGTCTCCGGGGTTTTCGAAGGCAACGACGGTATCGAGCAGGTCGCTTCAGGAGCGTTTTGCCGAGCCTGTCATCGCTTCTGTTTCACGGTAGTTCAAGCATGGCAAAGCGCCACGCCACGAATCAAAAAAATGACTAAAAAGTGACGGGTGGAAAAATTCGCTCACGCGAGCGTCAATAGTTTGTCTTTTCGTGTTGGGAAGGGCGATACGCAGGGCATATCTTTCTGGGGGCAGGGGAGGCCTGCGAGCCGTTTTTTGGTCGCAGGGTCTGGTGCAGATCAGGCCACGTGGTAGTGCACTGACAGTGTTCCTTTCTTTTGCGAAAGTGAGGCAATGGTGACTGTTCCCAGTTCGCGCAGGCGCTGCACGTGAGTACCGCCGCAACCGTAGGCGGCCAGCCCACCGAAACCGACTTCGCGCAGGCCTTCGCGCGACGTGATCAGGCGCGGCAGGTCGTCGGCAATCCATTCGTCGATGCCTTGCTGAATGATCGAGATGTCCAGTTCCTGAGGGTCTTCCCCAGGCTGGAACTGCACGCGGCTTTCGCCGGGCCAGTGATGGGCCTTGATCGGCTTCCAGCCACGACTTTCGGCGAAATGGCCGATCAGGTGCCCGGCCGAGTGCAGGCGTGAATGCAATTGTCGCCGCTGCGCATCCACGCGGATCGCCGCCATGCCCGAGGCCACCGGGCTGTCGACGTAATGAACGATCTGTTGCCCGTCCTGGACCACGCGCAGCACCTGGCTTGCGCCGATCCATCCAGTGTCGCAGGGCTGACCGCCACCCTGGGGGTGGAACAGTGTGGCGCGCAGCACCACGGCAAACTCATGTTCCCGGGGGCTGCAATCCAGGACTTCCACATTGGCCTCGAGGTCATCGCTATGGAAAAAGAGGCGAAGCGTCATGTGCCATATCCACATCAGAAATTGTGACGGGATTATAGGTAGGGCGTAAAAGGGTGATAATCCGTTCAAATTTCAAAGGACTGTTGCGTCATGAGCACAAATCTACCGTTGCCGCTGCTGGCCGAAATGGCCATCTTCGTCAAGGTCGTGGAAACCGGCAGCTTCTCCGAGGCGGCCCGTCAGTTGGGCTCATCACCGTCGGCCATCAGCCGCAGTATTTCCCGCCTGGAGAAAGCCCTGGCGACCCGACTGTTGCAACGCACCACCCGCAAGTTGCGTTTGAGCGATGGCGGCGAAGAGGTGTTCAAGCGCTGCCAGGAGATGGTCGCCGCCGCTCGGTCGGTGATGGAAATCAGCGGCCAGTTCACCCAGGAGGCTGAAGGGCGCATCCGCGTCAGCGTGCCCAAGGCGGTGGGGCGTTTCGTGATTCATCCGCACATGCCTGAATTTTTGCGTCGTTATCCGAAGGTCGATGTGGAGTTGTTCCTGGAGGATCGGCAGGTCGACCTGATCGATGATCACGTCGACCTGGCCATCCGGATTACCGATCAACCATCAGCCGGGCTGGTGGGGCGTCAGTTGTTGACCATTGACCACCTGCTCTGCGCCACGCCGCAATACCTGGCAGAGCATGGCGTTCCCACGCATCCCCACGACTTGCTGGAGCACAGTTGCATTTACCTGGGAGAAACGCCCAATGACGCACGTTGGAAATTCAAGAAAGGCAGCAAGACGGTCACCGTAGGTGTGCGCGGACGTTATGCGGCGAATCACACAGGTGTGCGGTTGGGGGCGGTGTTGCAGCACATCGGCATCGGCAGCCTGCCGTATTTCACCGCCCGTCATGCCTTGGAGCAGGGGTTGATCGTGCAGGTGTTGGCCGACTGGACGTTCCAGGCTTCCTACCACGGTGGCTTGTGGTTGCTGCATTCACCGACCCGCTACCTGCCGCCCAAGCTGCGGGTGTTCATCGATTATCTGGTGGAATGCCTGGCGAAGGAGCCGACCTTGTACAAGGTGGGGGGAGGGGGGGCGATCCAGCAAGGACGCGGTGCACTATGAGTTGCCGGAGAGTGATGGGTTGTTCTGACGGGCGCCATCGCGAGCAAGCTCGCTCCCACACTGGGCCGATGGTGAGTACACATTCTGTATTCACTGCAGGTCCCCTGTGGGAGCGAGCTTGCTCGCGATGAGGCCCGCCCAGGCAACACACTTCGACAAGTGTCTAGTCCTGAAATAGGTTTACACCTGTTTCAGTCTCAAAACGCCCGATGCACCGCATCGGGCGTTTTGTATTTC
>NZ_JBDGLI010000035.1:0-23778 GCF_057655955.1 Pseudomonas sp. Soil_N_39 | reverse complement strand
ATGCCTTCGTTCAGGCATGCCGAGCCTAGGCGAGGCACCGAGTGGTGGGGCAGAAGCGTTTTGGTTACTTTTGCGCTCTTCAAAAGTGACCCGCTGTAAAAGCGGAACCCTAAGTGGCCGTTACCGCAGCAACGGATATACACACCACTCTAAAAAACAGAGAACAAAAAAACGGCGCTTCTCATTTCTGAAGAAGCGCCGTTTTTTCTAAGTGAACAGCATTACGCTTGACGCTCGAACCTGTCAGCCCCGACGACGCAGTGCGTCAATACGCTCCTCCAGCGGCGGGTGGCTCATGAACATGCGTGCCAGGCCCTGCTTGATGCCACCGTTGATACCAAAGGCGTTCAGAGTATCGGGCATGTGCACTGGCAAGCCTTGCTCTGCGCGCAGACGTTGCAGGGCACCGATCATGGCGCTGGTGCCGGCCAAGCGTGCACCGGCGTCGTCGGCGCGGAACTCGCGTTTGCGCGAGAACCACATGACGATGGCGCTGGCGAGGATGCCCAGTACCAGCTCGGCGAAGATCGTCGCCACGTAGTAGGCAATGCCCTGGCCTTCTTCGTTCTTGAAAATCACCTTGTCGACGAAATTACCGATGATCCGGGCGAAGAACATCACGAAGGTGTTCACCACGCCTTGGATCAGCGCCAGGGTCACCATGTCGCCGTTGGCAACGTGGCCGATCTCGTGGGCCAGCACGGCCTTGACTTCATCGGGCGAGAACCGCTCGAGCAAACCCTGGCTGACGGCGACCAGGGCGTCGTTCTTGTTCCAGCCCGTGGCGAAGGCGTTGGCCTCGTAGGCCGGGAAGATACCCACTTCCGGCATCTTGATACCGGCTTCGCGGGACAACTGCTCGACGGTCTGCAGCAGCCATTGTTCGTGACGCGTGCGCGGCTGGCTGATGATCTGGGTGCCGGTGCTCATCTTCGCCATCCACTTGGAGATGAACAGCGAGAACAGGGAACCGGCGAAACCGAACACCGCACAGAAGATCAGCAGCTGATTGAGGTTGAGGTCAACCCCATTGGCCGCCATGAACCCGTTGAAGCCAAAGAGGCTCAGGGTGATGCTGGCAATCAGCACGACCGCCAGGTTAGTGGCCAAGAACAGCAGGATGCGCATCATGGTTGTGAAAATCTCCTCATGCTAAAGATGTAGCGTTATGCGGGGTATATAAGGTGCTGCTGCAGGCTATTCAACTCGCCGACTATTTCAAACTGTGTCCTACAGGCGTCCTAAATGTTTGAAAGACATTTCTGAAAGTGACCAGGGAAAAGAAATGCGCTGCCTGCCCCCCGTGAACGTTGAGCCCAGATGCACGTTAACCGTCCAATCCCCAGTGTAGAAGGCCCGACGGACTCGGCAGAACGGATATGTTGCTGAATCAAACAGCGTGCGAGGTGAGGACGCCTCGCACGCTGCCTGGCTTATTGACGGTAGGACTTGAGGAAGTTGCCGATCCGGCCAATGGCCTGGTCGAGGTCATCGACCCGCGGCAGGGTCACGACGCGGAAGTGGTCCGGCCATGGCCAGTTGAACGCCGTACCCTGGACCACCAGCAGCTTCTCGGACAGCAGCAGGTCAAGGACGAACTTTTCATCGTTGTGGATCGGGCAGACCTTCGGGTCGATCCGTGGGAAGGCATACAGGGCGCCCATCGGCTTGACACAACTGACGCCGGGAATGTCGTTGAGCAGTTCCCAGGTACGATTGCGCTGTTCCAGCAGCCGGCCCTGGGGCAGGACCAGGTCGTTGATGCTCTGGTAGCCGCCCAGCGCCGTCTGGATCGCATGCTGGCTCGGCACGTTGGCGCACAGGCGCATGTTGGCCAGCATGTCGATGCCTTCGATGTAACTCTGGGCATGGTGCTTGGGCCCGGAGATGGCGATCCAGCCGGAGCGGAAACCGGCGACCCGATAGGACTTGGACAGGCCGTTGAAGGTCAGGCACAGCAGGTCCGGTGCCAGGGAGGCGGTGCACACGTGCACGGCGTCGTCGTAGAGGATCTTGTCGTAGATCTCGTCGGAGAACACCACCAGGTTGTGCTGGCGGGCCAGTTCCAGCATGCCCAGCAGCACTTCCCGGGAGTACACGGCGCCGGTCGGGTTGTTCGGGTTGATGATCACCAATGCCTTGGTGTTGGGCGTGATCTTGGCCTTGATGTCCGCCAGGTCGGGAAACCAGTTGGCCTGTTCGTCGCACAGGTAATGCACCGGGTTGCCGCCGGACAGGCTCACGGCAGCGGTCCACAGCGGATAGTCCGGTGCTGGCACCAGGACTTCGTCGCCGTTGTTGAGCAGGGCCTGCATGGACATCACGATCAACTCGGACACGCCGTTGCCCAGGTAGATGTCCTCGATGCCGATTCCTTCGACCTGCTTCTGCTGGTAATACTGCATCACGGCCTTGCGCGCACTGAACAGGCCCTTGGAGTCGCTGTAGCCCTGGGCGGTCGGCAGGTTGCGAATGACGTCCTGGAGGATTTCATCGGGCGCTTCGAAACCAAAGGGGGCCGGGTTGCCGATGTTCAGCTTGAGGATGCGATGGCCTTCCTCTTCCAGGCGTTTGGCGTGCTTGAGCACCGGGCCGCGAATGTCGTAGCAGACGTTGGCGAGCTTGTTCGATTTGCTGACCTGCATGGCGATGTGTTCCCGAAAATGAACGATCCAGGCGGCGTATGAGCTACCGTACTGGGAATCCTGCGTCTGTGCCCAGGCCTGACGCGGTGTAGGCGCCACAATCCGTTTGAATGCGCATGGCGTGACTGCCAGACTGGCGTCTGACGAGGCGCAATCATACGTGCCGCCCGATCTGCGGAAAAGCGTCGGATCGGGCTTTTTCAGTTGCCGAGGTAGGACGATGGAAAAGTTGCAGAAAACCCTTGAAGAATGGCGCGCCATGCTCGACCCGGAGCAGTACAACGTCTGTCGGTTGAAGGGCACCGAGCGGCCATTCTCCGGCAAATACAACGCCACCAAGACCGACGGTGTGTACCACTGCGTCTGCTGCAACGAGCCGCTGTTCGATTCGCAGACCAAATTCGATTCGGGCTGTGGCTGGCCGAGTTTCTACGCGCCGATAGAGGGCAGTGCGGTGGTGGAGGTGCGGGACGTCAGCCACGGCATGATTCGCACCGAAGTGGTTTGCGCCAAATGCGACGCCCACCTGGGCCACGTCTTCCCCGACGGCCCGCCGCCCACGGATTTGCGGTACTGCATCAACTCGGTGTGCCTGGATCTGGTCCCCCGCGAGTAATACGGTGGGAGCAAAGCTTGCTCGCGAAACAGGGCACCTCGATCCCTGAAAGATCGCATTGCCTTCATCGCGGGCAAGCCTTGCTCCCACAGCTTGTGACGTGGGAATTTCTGATAATTAAATTGCATGCAATTTAATTGCTCGCTATCTTCGGCTTCCTCTTCTTCCCATCTGGAGCCTTGCCATGAGCGACAACCTGCTGAGCATCCCGTGCACCACCATCAAGGGTGAGCAAAAGACCCTCGCCGATTTCGCCGGCAAGGCTGTGCTGGTGGTCAACACCGCCAGCCAGTGCGGGTTCACTCCGCAATACAAAGGGCTTGAGGCGTTGTGGCAGACCTACAAGGACCAAGGCCTGGTGGTGCTGGGCTTTCCCTGCAATCAGTTCGGCAAGCAGGAGCCGGGAAATGAAGGGGCGATCACCGAGTTCTGCGAACTGAACTTCGGTGTGAGTTTTCCGCTGTTCAAGAAAATCGAAGTCAACGGCGCCAACGCCCATCCGCTGTTCGTCCAGCTTAAACAGCGAGCCCCCGGCGTGCTGGGGTCCAAAGGCATCAAGTGGAATTTCACCAAGTTCCTGATCGGCAAGGACGGTCAGGTGGTCAAGCGTTTTGCCCCGACCACCAAACCCCAGGACCTGACCGGTGAGATCGAAGCGCTGCTCAAATGAATGACCTGTCCGTCGATTCGCTGAAGCTCGACAGCCAGTTGTGCTTCAAGCTGTACGCCGCTTCCCGTGCGGTGATCCGTGGCTACAAGCCGATGCTCGATCAGCTCGGCCTGACGTATCCGCAATACCTGGCGATGCTGGTGTTGTGGGAATGGCAAGACACGGCTCCGCCGCAGCCGACGGTCAAGGCCCTGGGCGAGCGTTTGCTGCTGGATTCCGGCACGCTGACGCCGCTGCTCAAGCGCCTGGAGCAGTTGGACCTGGTCCAGCGCCAGCGTTCGGCCCGGGACGAGCGGGAGGTACATTTGAGCCTGTCGGCTGCGGGACGGGCTTTGCGCGAACAGGTTGGCCCGCTCAAGGCCCGCCTGTTATGCGACAGCGGCGTCGATCTGGACCGCCTGGGCGCATTGCGGGACGGTCTCGATCATCTGCTGGGCCAGATCAAAGCGCTGACGTAGTGGGTATCCACTGGTCCAGCACGGCCGCCAACTCTTCCCGGCGGAACGGTTTGGACAGGTAATCGTTCATGCCAGAGGCCCGGCAGCGCTCACGTTCCTCGGGCATCGCGTTGGCCGTCAGCGCAACGATCGGCAGATCCGACCAGCGCCCGCTGCGGCGAATCTGCCGGCTGGCTTCGTAGCCGTCCATCACCGGCATGTTGCAGTCCATCAACACCAGGTCGAACACCTGCTGTTCCAGTTGATCCAGGGCTTCGACGCCGTGGGCCGCGACGGTGACTTCGCAGCCCAGTTTCACCAGCATGCCCTTGGCCACCAGTTGGTTGACCGGATTGTCCTCCACCAGCAGCACTCGTCCGCGCCTGGACGGCGCCAGGGTTTCGATCTGTGCATCGTTGATGGTGGTTGCCTCGCTTTGCATGGCGCGCCGCAGGATCTGGTACAGCGCATGGCGTGCCAGCGGTCGAGCCTGTTGTATCAGCGGGGCGAGGGCGGCGGCTTCCTCGCCGGGCATGAAGCTGCCATAGGCGGTCACCAGCAGGATCGGCGCATCAAAGGTCGGCCGCAGGTTGAACAGGCATTCCGGGCAATCGGTAATCAGCACGTCAGGTTTGAGCCCCAGCAGTCCGTCATCGATGGAGCGTTGCACATAATCCAAACCCCATCCCGGCAACAGCATGCTCAGCAACTCGGCCAGGCCGCTGCTGCTGGCGGTGATGGCGACGACGTTGCCGCGCAACGGTTCGAGCGGCGTTGCCGGGAGGTGACAAGGCAGGGGCAGGTCAGCGCAGAACTGACTGCCGAAGCCGGCTTCGGAACTGATCGTCAACCGGCCCTGCATGGCTTCGCAGAGGTTGTAGGTCAATGCCAAGCCCAGCCCGGTGCCACCAAACTGACGGGTAATCCCGGCGCCGGCCTGAGTGAACGGTTGCAGGATTCTCGCCTGGGCTTCCTGAGGAATGCCGATACCGGTGTCGCAGACTTCGATTCGCACGCCGCCTTCGTAATGGCTCAACTTCACGTCGACCCGCCCGAAGCGTGTGAACTTCAAGGCGTTGGACAGCAGGTTGCTGACGATCTGGCGCACCCGGGTCGGGTCGCCGAGCACCTGCGCCGGGAACCGGGGATCGATCAGGCAGGCCAGCTCGACACTGGGAGCCGCGTTCTGGGAAAGCAGGTTGGCGGTATCCTCCACCAGGGCGCCGAGGTCGAACGGGATGCGTTCGAGCTCCAGTTGACCGGCGTCGAATTTCGACAGGTCGAGGATGTCGTTGAGCAGTTCGACCAATACCTTGCCCGAGTCATGGGCAATCGAGAGCTGCTGCTGTTGCTCGGCCGTCAGGGGACCGTCCAAGGACAGGGCGATCATGCCCAGCAGGCCATTGAGCGGCGTGCGGATCTCGTGACTCATGTTGGCGAGGAACACGGAGCGGGCTTCGGCCATGTCCAGGGCCGTGCGTCGGGCCACCTCCAGCTCTTCGTTGGACTGGCTGAGGCGGGTGTTGATGGCCTTGAGTTCGGCGGTGCGTGCCGAGACGATGTTTTCCAGTTGCGCAAGGTACTCGGTGAGGCGATTTTCGGCCGTGCGTCGCTGTTGGATTTCCGTGGAGATATTTTCGAACTGCTGGTTGGCGACGGACACCAGCACGCCGATTTCATCGGACTGGTGGCCGGCCGGGCATTCCAGACGGTTCTGTTCACTGCTGCTCGGGTCGCGGCTGCTCAGTTCGCGGATGACCCGCACCAGAGGCTTGGTCAGCATCACGTAGAACAGCGCCAGCAGCAGGCCGGTCAGGATCAGGCTGCGGGCGAAGCCGTTGAGTAAGGTGACCTCGGCACGGCGCAGGAAACGACTGCCGAATGCATAGGTGTCGACGTCCAGTCGCAGTATGCCCAGGGATTCGGCGGGCAAGTGGTCCAGGTAGAGCCGGTCCTCGAACTGGCGCTGGGCACCGAACAGGAAGTCGCTGATGAATCGGTAGCTGCTTTGCAGCTCGGGCCGCTTGACGCTGGCCAGCACGGTATTGTTGTTATCGATCAGCTCGGCGCCGATGATGGCCGGTGAGCGCAACAGACCCATGGACAGTTCTTGGGCGAGTTCGGCGTCGATGTTGTAGGCGATGCGCGAGGCCGGGTTGTGGCTGATTTCCAGCAGCGACAGGATTTCACGGTTGATCGACGCGTCTTCGCTGGCATAATCGATGCCGATCTGCATCAGGCTGAGCAAGGTGCCCAACACGAAGCCCACCAGGACGGTCAGGCGGGCCTGCTTATAGGAAAGCCGTTGGGTGAATCTGATGTCCATTGAGTGATGAACCACTTACGTTTCCCTTCGCCGGTCAAGCATAGCTGATCATCTCTGAATACCGGCGCAACCGGTTGGTTTTGTGTGAAGTAGACCCGCCATTGGATACGGCGTTTCGTTGCTGGAGCGCCATCATTACTGTGAACCTGTCCGAGGAAAAGACGTGGACTCGCGATTGAATGCTTTTCTTGAGCGCGCCGATGCCGTGCTGGCCCGGATCGAGCCTTTGCTGCCGGCGCCCCGGCCCTCCATCGATTGGACCCAGACCCTGGCCGCCCGCTGGCAGCGTGACGGGCGCAGCGGCTACCTGCTGCCGCTGCAGGTCAGCCTCGACATGCGCCTGTCGGACCTGATCGGCGTGGACCGCCAGGTCGAACAACTGGGCCGCAACACCCGCCAGTTCATCGATGGCATGCCGGCCAACCATGCCTTGCTCTGGGGCTCGCGTGGCACCGGCAAGTCGTCCCTGGTGCGCGCCCTGTTGGCCGAACATGCCCAGCATGGCCTGCGGTTGATCGAGATCGAACGCGATCACTTGGCTGATCTGCCCCGGGTGGTCGAGCAGGTAGCGAAACTGCCACAGCGCTTCGTGTTGTTCTGCGATGACTTGTCGTTCGAGTCCGGCGAAGGCGATTACCGCGTGCTCAAGAGTGTGTTGGATGGCTCCCTGGAGCAGGCGCCGGATAACGTGCTGCTGTATGCCACCTCCAACCGTCGTCACCTGGTGCCGGAAAAAGAGAGCGACAACGAGAATTGGAAACGGGTCGACGGCGAACTTCACCCCAGCGAAGCGGTTGAGGACAAGATCGCCTTGTCTGATCGCTTTGGCTTGTGGCTGTCGTTTTATCCGTTTACCCAGGAGCATTTCCTCAACGTCGTGGAGCACTGGATCGGCGAACTGGCGGCCAAGGCCGGGCTGGCCTGGCAGCGCGACGAAGCGTTGGATGTGCTGGCGGTACGCTGGGCAACCGGTCGCGGCAACCGCAACGGACGTTGCGCTTATCAATTTGCCCGTTATTGGGTAGGCCTGAAATTGTTGGAGCACAAGGCATGATCGATTTGAAGGGCACCGGTGCTGGCCTCGATGGCTACGCGTTGTTATCGGCACAGTTGGAATCCTTGCTGGCCGATGAGCGTGACTTCATCGCCAACGCCGCGCAGTTCTCGGCTTTCCTGTCCAGTCAGTTGGACGATCTGAATTGGGCCGGTTTCTACCTCAATCGCAACGAAGAGCTGGTCCTGGGACCGTTCCAAGGTCAGATCGCCTGTGTGCGGATTCCCTTTGGCCGTGGTGTGTGCGGCACGGCGGCAGCGACCCGGCAGACCCAGCGCGTTGAAGATGTCCATGCCTTCGCCGGGCACATCGCCTGCGACAGCGCGTCGAACAGCGAACTGGTGGTGCCGCTGGTCAAGGACGGGCGCCTGATCGGAGTGCTCGACCTGGACAGTCCGAAACTGGCGCGTTTCAGCGAGCATGATCAGGCCGGTATTGAGGCGTTGGCTGCGATATTCCTGCGCCTGACGGATTGCTGATCATGCCTTCAGCCCTGCCTTGAGCAGCAGGTTGTCGGGGTCGACCTCATCGATCTGGTGCGGGTCGAGGAACTGCTCGGCGTAGCTCAGGTAGATCTTTTCTTCGATGAACAGCCCGAACAGCTCGGGATCGATATGGGCGTCACGGCACATGGTGGCCATGATGCCCAATGCCTCACTCAGCTTCTTCGCTTTCTTGTAGGGTCGGTCGGCCGCCGTCAGTGCTTCGAAAATGTCGGCGATGGCCATCATGCGTGCCGGCAGGCTCATCTCTTCGCGCTTGAGGCGCTTGGGATAACCGCTGCCGTCCATCTTCTCGTGATGCCCGCCGGCGATCTCCGCCACGTTGTTCAGGTGGCTGGGGAAGGGCAGCTGGCTGAGCATCAGGATCGTCTGCACCATGTGGTGATTGATGACGTAGCGCTCTTCGCGGGTCAGCGTGCCTCGCGTGATGCTCAGGTTGTAGAGCTCGCCGCGGTTGTATTTCCAGACCGGCACATCGAGCTGGAAGCCCCACGGATTGTCCGCCGGGATCAGTTCGGCCGCGTTGCGCTCGATCAGGTGCTCGGGCTTGTCCGCCAACAGCGGCTCGGTGACCGGCAGTGTCGGTTTGGACGTGCGGGCCTGGCGCTGGTTCTCTTCCCAGGAAACCCCCAGGCGATCATCGAGGGTCCGGGTCCACGGGCGTTGAGCGATATGTTGCAGGCGTTGCAGATCGACCTCGGCCATGGCTTCGGAGCCCAGGTTGCAGCGAGCGACGAAAGCGAAGTCGTCATCCAGTGCGGTCAATGTCGCGTCCCGCTGTTGTGCCAGGGAGGACGACTCGCCGCCGCTTGCCACAGCCTGCCAGTACTCGACCCAGGCGTCGCGCTTGAGCACTTCGAAGCGGGTGCGTATCTCGTGGATCCGGTCGTTCAGGGTTTCCAGTTTGGTGGCTTTGTCGACGACGTATTCGGGGGTGGTGACCTTGCCGCAATCGTGCAGCCAGGCGGCGATGTGCAGGGCTTCCCATTCATCCTCCGTGGGTTGATAGGCGCTGAATGCCGGTGCCTGGCTGGCGGCGGCGGCCTGGGCGAGCGTCAGGGTCAGGACCGGCACCCGCTGGCAATGGCCGCCGGTGTAGGGACTCTTGGCATCGATCGCGCCGGCCAGCAGTTGGATGAAGGCGTCCAGCAGTTGCTTTTGCTTGGCCTGCAGGCGCTGGCCCTCGATGCTCACGGTGGCGGCGCCGGACACGGCTTGCAGGAAGGCGATGCGATCGGGCTGGAGTTTTTCCAGGTCGGCTTCGGTGCCGCTGTCGGTGATCAGCAACACCAAGACGCCGACGGTTTCCTGGTGGCGATTGCGCAGGCGGATGCCGATCAGGTGGACCCGAGGCGAGTCCAGTGCCCGCAGGATGCCTTGCAGGTCGGCCGCCTGCTCGAAGCCCAGGGAGGTCACAAGATTGTCCGAGACGGCCAGTTGCTGGAGCCATTGCGGGCTGTCGCTAGCCTGTAGCTCATGACTGCGCAGCTTGAAGGCGTCGAGGTCCCTGGGGGTGCCATCGATCACCAGCCCATAGGGCTTGAGCCGATTTTCGTCGTTCTCACGCAGGTAGATCAGGCCGGCTTGGGCCTGGCCGATTTTCACGGTTTCGAACAACACCCGCTCCAGCAACGGGGCGAAGCGGGTTTCGGCGCGCAGGCTGGCGGTGATTTCAAAGAAACTTGCCAGGGTCTCTTTCATGCGCCCCATCGAGACGCTCAACTGATCGACTTCCAGCACCGGGGAGCGGCGGGACACCGGATAGTTGAAGTCAAAGCTGCGAATGGCGTCAGCTTCCTGCACCAGCTCGCGCAAGGGCTTAACCAGGATCCTGGATGTCAGCCAGCCCAGGGGCAGGCACAGCAGCAGGGTGGCGAGGGTGATGAGTGCGCCTTGCCAACGCATGCGATAAGCGTTGTCCAGCAGCTCGTCTTCAGGCACCAGTAACGCCAGTTCCAGGCCTTGGGGGCCGCCTTCCTGCATGTGGCTGCGCGAGACGATCCACTGGCGTCCGGCCGCTTCCAAGCGGGTCGTGTCAGCGTTGTCGTCGAGGACGGCGGCGACGGCCGGGCTGAGGTCGCGGGCCTTGATCAGTCGCGCTGACCGGGCGTCGGTGAGCAGCCGGTCGCTGTCGGGATAACCCACGGCATTGCCCTTGGGATCGAGCAATACGATCTCGGTGCCAGTGGTCACCTTGTGCTTGGCCAGGGTCTGGGACAGGGCCGCCAGGGTCAGGTCGGCGCCGATGACTGCCTGCTCGCCGCTACGCCGGGCCAGGGTGGTGCCGACGTTATGGGTCGAGAAAAAAACGTAGGGCTCGGTAGTGATCTGCTCGGTGCTGCCGGCGGCGCTGCGAAACCAGTCGCGGCTGCGCGGATCGTAGGTTTCGTCGGCCATGTCCCGGCGCTCGATGAGCGTCAGGGTCTCGTCGTAGAACAGCGACTCGGAATGAACCGGGCCTTGCTCGGTGTCTCGCTCCACGGTCCAGACCTGATAGGCCGCCCCGGTGGGTGCCAGCAGGGCGGTTTTCAGGGCGGGGGTGCGCAGTGGCCGGACCATCAGGAAATTACCGCGCTGATCGCCCAGGTACAACGATGCCAGGTTCGGGTTGTCCCGCAATGCCTGGCTGAAAGGCACGAGCAGGGCCAGGCGTTGCGCCATCTGCGGCGTGCGTGTCGCCGGGTAGTCGGCCAGCAGGCTCAACAGGTGGCGGATGGGTTCGTAGGTGTCATACAAATCCAGGCGCACATCCTGTTCAATGCGGTTGAACAGTTTTTCACTGCTGGACAGGATGATTTGCGTGGTTTGTCGGTAATTGAAAATACCCAGCACCACGCCGGTCAACAACAAAAGCAGGGTAAACATCACGCTGATATGGACGTGCAGGGGGAACCGGCGTTTGTCCGGACGCGGTGCGCTGGGCATTGCAGTCACTCCAAGTGTCAGGGGCGTTCTCGATGGGTATCCCCGCGTGCAAGGGAAACCGATCGAGAACCCCCCAGGTACGCACTGCTGAGCGAATAGCATAGTAAATGCTGGATTATTTTGCCTTGGCGATCTCCGTTTGCAGAGCCTGCTCCAGTTCGCTCATGGCGCGGTCGAGGGCGTCGATGCAGTCGCTGATTCGTTCAGGTGCCTGTGCCTGATGACACGCCTGCTCCAATGCCTCGCACCGCTGGATCAGCGTGGTCGCCTGGACGATGCGGGCGACGCCTTTTATCTTGTGCGCCGTTTCGGTCAGCGCTTGCCGGTTTGCGTCCTGGGCGACGTCGAGCAACTCCTGGCGGTCCGAGCGACTGCTGCTGAGTAGTTCCGCCAGCAGGCGCCGGTTGGACGTAGGGTCGCCGCCGGTCAACGCCTGGAGGCTGTGCACGCTGAAAGCCGCCGGGCGACCGCTGGGTTTGACCGTCTTGATCCATTGGCTCAGGGCACTCAGGCTGATCGGTTTGAACAGGCAGTCATCCATTCCAGCGTCCTGGCAGCGTTGTTTTTCCTCCGGCTGGGCATTGGCGGTGAACCCCAGGAGGGTGCAGGGCGGCCGCCGCTGTTCGGACTCCTCGCGACGAATCGACCGGGCCAGTTCGTAACCGCTCATGATGGGCATGTTGCAATCGGCGATGACAAGATCGAAATGGCCTTTTTGCCAGACCTCGAGCCCGTGGGCACCATCATGGGCGACCTGGTAGTGATGGCCGAGGTATTCCAATTGCTGGGACATCAGCAGGCGATTGGCGGGGTGATCGTCCACGATCAGGACGTTCAAGGCGGCCTGGGCCGTTTCGATGACCGGTTCAAGTGGAACGCTAAGCGGCGCCGTTGACAGGACGGTGAGTTGCAGGCGGACCAGGACTTGGGTACCGAAGCCGGGTTGGCTGCTCATGTGCAGGCTACCGCCCATCATCCGGCATAGGTTACGACTGATCACCAGCCCCAGTCCCGCGCCTTTGCGGGCCATCCGGCTGGTGTTATCGACCTGGGCAAAAGGTTCGAACAAGCGTTGCAGGTCGGCCGGGCCGATGCCGATGCCGCTGTCGTTGACCTCCAGATGCATGTGCAGCACATCGTTCCGTTCGGTTGGCGACAGCCTTACCTTGACCACGACCTGGCCCTGCTCGGTGAATTTGAGGGCATTGCTGATCAGGTTCGACAGCACCTGCTTGAATCGCAAGGGGTCTATCAACACGTCAGGATTGCCCTCGGCGGTGTCGAACTGTAGCGACAACGCCAGGTTTTTCTGCCGGGCCACTCCCTCGAAGACCCGTATGACCGATTGCAGCAGGGCCCTGAGGTTGACGCGTTCGGGGGCCAGGCTCAAATGGCCGGATTCGATACGGGCGATGTCCAGGATGTCGCCTATCAGTTCGAGCATGCCGGAAGCCGACTCGTACGCGACTGCAATGGTCGAACGGTCCACGTGGCCTTTGTCGGCGTGTTTCAGGGCCAGCTCGAGCATGCCGATCACCGCGTTCATCGGGGTGCGGATTTCATGGCTCATGGTGGCCAGGAACGTGCTTTTGGCGCGGTTCGCGTCATCGGCCCGTTGCTTGGATGCGCGCAGTTCCTCGAACAGCTGCCGGCGTTCACTGATGTCGATCCAGCCGCCGATGATGCCTTGCACTTGCGCGGCTGAGTTTCGGTAGGGAAGGATCCAGTGATAGATCGTCAGTTTACGGTCGCCGATGTGCAGGGGACGGTCGACGATCAGGGCAGTGCCTTCGGCCATGACGCGCTGGTAGTCCGCCTGGTATTCCTGCGCTTCGAAGGCGTTGCTCATGGAGCCTGGCATCGAGTCCTTGCCGATGATGTCTTCGCGCCTGGCGTTGAACGCTTCCAGGTAACTGTCGTTGCAGCTTTGCAGGATGCCGTTGCGATCCCTCACGTAAATAGGGTGGGGGGTGCCATTAAGCAGCGAATGCATGAATTCGAGTTGATCGTTGAGGGCCAGTTCTGCCCGTTGACGCTGCCTGATCTGGCGCTGCATGTAGGCGTTCCACGCCAGGGAAAGCAGCAGCAATAGGCCGACGCCCGCGACGACCTGGAAGAACAGGCGGTTATAGGTGCGCCAGGTGTGTTCCGAGGGAGAGACGTAACCGCGCCAGCGGTTGTTGATGACGCCCAGCTCGTCGGGGTCGATGCTGGTCAGGGCCTTGTCGAGGATGGCGTTCAACTCGCTGGCGTTTTTGGCCGTGGCCAGCGCGAACAGCGCCTGTTGGGTGCCCACCGTGCTGCTGATCTGCAACCTGTCCCGCCACGCATGGGAGGAAATGAAGTAGTTGGCCATCACCTGCGAGTGCACGCTGCCGTCGACCTGGCCATGGGCGAGCATGTCTACGGCGCGTAAGGGGCCGTCCGTTTCGATGATCTGGATGCTCGGGTACTGGCTGCGCAGCCATTCAATGACCGGATTACCCTTGGCGATCGCCACGCTGGCGTGGCCGAATTGATCCAGTGTGGTGGGCGTGTCGGACGGCTTGCGGGTCAATAGAACGAACGAGCTGTCGACGTAGGGACGGCTGAATTTCAACTGGCGTTGCCGTTCACTGCTGGGCAACAGTGCGGCGATCATGTCGGCTTGATCGTTCAGGACTGCGGCAATCATTTCACTGTCGTTCTGATGGCGCTGGATGTCCAGGCGCAGGCCGGTGCGCAACCGGATCAGTTCCAGCAGGTCGGCGCTGATGCCGCGAAAATCACCGTCCGAATCGAAGAAGGTGAAGGGGGCGGAGGTTTCGTTTACCGCCACCCGGACTACCGGATGCCGGGCCAGCCAGCGTTGCTCGCGGTCGGTCAGTTGTACCCGGTGGTCTGTGAGGTACAGGTCGCTGCCTGCGCTCCAGCGCTTGGAAATGGCGGCCTGTTCGGCGATGGGAACCTGGTTCAGCGTAGCGTTGATGATGTCCAGCAGACGGGTATCGCCACGGCGTACGGCGAAACCGAATCCATAGGATTCATGTTTGCCGAAGCTGGCCATACGGATATTGCTCAAGTAACCCTTGCTGATCATGTAGTGGGTGGACAGGGTATCGCCGAGAAATACATCGGCCTGGCCAAAGGCGACAGCGTTGATGGCGTTCTGGTAGGACGGATAGGTGGTGATGATTGCCTTGGGGTAGAGTTTTTCGATTTCCCGCAAGGGCAGGTAGTGATAGACCATACTCAGCCGCAACCCCTTGAGGTCTTCATTCAAGGATCGGCTTTCATTCGTTCGGGTGACGAGCACGGGTTGGTCCACTGCGTATGGCGTCGAGAGCTCAATCTCGGGGTCGCGGGCCTCGAAACCGTTGGCGGTGCCCAGCATATCGATTTTCCCATCCTTGAGCGCCGCCATGGCTGCCTCACGGGAAGCGAAACGCAGGACACTCATGGGCAGGCCGGTGGCCTTGGCGAGGATGTTGGCATAGTCGGCGGTCAGGCCCTCGTAGTCGCGTCCGCTGGCGGAGAGATCGAAGGGCGGGTAATCCGGTGCGGAAGTTCCCAGGACCAGTTCCTGCCGGCTTTTTAGCCAGGCGCGGTGGACATCATCGAGCTTGATCTCGGCCTGAGCCATGGACGAACGCCCTAGCAGCGTGTACTGCGCGGGCGCATCCGGTGTCGCCGCGAGCACTCCTGTATATAACGCTGCGCTGATCAGCAGGAGGCATTCGGTTATGCGTCTGAGCATCCTGTTTTCTCACACCAGCGCGTTGCGCTTCGCCATTTCAATCAGCTCGACCAGGGACTTGACCTTGAGTTTCTGCATCAGGCGCTTTTTATAAGTGCTGACGGTTTTATTGCTGAGAAACATCCCCTTGGCTATTTCCTTGTTGGTCCGGCCTTGGGCAAAAAGTTGCAGTACCATCAGTTCCCGATCATTGACGCTTTTGAACAGGTCCAGCTCTATGCTGCGCGGGTCATCCGGGCGTACCGGGTTCAGCGCCTGGCTGGGAAAGTAGTTATAGCCGGACAATACCGCTTTGATCGCGCTGACAAGTTCGCTGAGGTCTTCCTGTTTGCACACGTAACCAGAGGCGCCGGATTGCATGCATCGGATACCAAAGAGCGTCGGCGATTGTGCCGTGAGCACCAGTGTCTTGAGCGGCGTGGTCATGGCGTTGAAGCGCGACAGAATTTCCAGCCCGTCAAGTTTGGGGATGCTGATGTCCAGGATAACCAGGTCTGGCATGCATTCGCGCACCATTTGCATCGCGTCGACGCCGTTGTCAGTTTCTCCTACGACCTTATAGCCCTCATGTTCCAGGAGCATGCGAACGGCGAGGCGGATGACCGGATGATCGTCGACAATGAAAACGGAGTTCATGAATAAATTACCCTGCGAACTTAAATAAAGCGCGCACCTTAGCCCACTTACAGCCGGGGCCGTACGAAGAGACGGGCATGCAACTTCAATTTCAGAAGTTTCCTACAAAAAAAGAGGCAAGATATTACGGTGTAATCGGTTTTTTAGTAGGTGGATGACAATAAGAGGGGAGATGTTGGCAGTGTGTGGAAGGATATTTCTTTGATTGTGTTGTTTGTGCAAACAAAGGACGCGCTTTAATCAAGGTTTGCGTAAGCCATACATTTATTCAAACTCCATGTGGGATGGTGCTACAAAATCCACATGCACCGCCAATCCCCTGTGGGAGCGAGCTTGCTCGCGATGGCGGTGGACGTGTGTGCATCGATGTAGGATGTGCCAAGGTATATTTTATTGGCGCGTGCGGCCGGTCATCTCCTGGGCCATTTCGCTGGCATAGCTGTCAGTCATGCCGGCGATGAAGTCGATCATTCGCAGGAATGCGCCATGCAAAGGGCCGTTGGGATCTGGCGCATTGTTCCCCAGCAGGTCGAGGATGCGCCGATTCTTGAACGAAGGCGTGCGGCCACCGTGCTGTTCGAGGGCGGCGCCGCAAAAGCCGTTGAGCAGGATTTCCAACGTGGTGTAGGCGCCGATCTCATGCAGGGTCTTGCGCTTGTCCTGGAAGATTTTCCGGCGCGCCATGTCCTTGGCATTCAACACGCAGCGTTTTGCCGGGCCGTGCATATGCTCCACCAGGTCCCCTGGCAGAGTGCCGGCAAGCAACGCTTCCTGCTGCTCGACAAACGCCCGGGCGGCGGCGTTGGTCAGGTGTTCGATGGCCTTGCCCCGCAGGATCGCCAGTTTGCGCCGTCGCGAGTCCAGTGGCCCCAGTTGCCGGTAGGTGTCCGGAAGATCGTCGCCCACCAGGTCCAGGAGCAGCGATTCCACCTGTGGGTATTCCAGCAGATCCATCTCCACGCCGTCTTCCAGGTCGATCAGCGCATAGCAGATGTCATCGGCGGCCTCCATCAGGTAAACCAGCGGATGCCGTGCCCAGCGTTGATCCTCGATCTGTGGCAAACCCAGTTTATGGGCGATCTGTTCCAACAGTGGCAGTTCGCTCTGGTAGCAACCGAACTTATGCTTCTTGTAGCCCAGGGAATCGGCGTGGCGGGCAGTCCAGGGGTATTTCAGGTACGTGCCGAGGGTGGCATAGGTCAGCCGGGTTCCGCCGTCGAACTGGTGGTATTCAAGTTGGGTGAGGACGCGGAAGCCTTGGGCGTTGCCTTCGAAATTGAGGAAGTCGTTGCGCTCGGCTTCGCTCATCGCATCAAGCCAACCACGCCCGGCGGCCTGCTGGAACCAATAACGAATGGCGTCCTCGCCGGAATGACCGAACGGCGGGTTGCCAATGTCGTGTGCCAGGCAAGCCGATTGCACCACCATGCCCAGGTCGCTTGGCTCGCACCAGTCGGGCAGGGCATTGCGGATGGTTTCTCCCACGCGCATGCCCAGGGAGCGCCCGACGCAACTGACTTCCAGGGAATGGGTCAGGCGCGTGTGGATGTGGTCGTTGCTGGAAACCGGATGCACTTGCGTCTTGCGCCCGAGGCGGCGGAAGGCACCGGAAAAGATGATGCGGTCGTGGTCTTTGTGGAAGGGACTACGGCCCAGTTCTTGCGGGCTATGCAGCGGTTTTCCGAGACGTTCGCGAGTCAGCAGGGTATGCCAATCCAAGGCCGGTTGCTCCGTTCGATGATGTCGATGCCCTAGCTTCCCGGTTCGTGGGTCGCCCTGCAAGGCTTATGCGGGTAGGAGCTGCCGAAGGCTGCGATCTTTTCGTTCACTCAGGATTCAATTGGCTGGGACAAGATCGCAGCCTCGTTGCACTCGACAGCTCCTACACAGCGCTTGCTCCACGATCCCTTCAGGGTTTGCGCAGGTCCTTGGCCAGCTTGACCAGCGGCAGCAATGTCGTTGCCAGGCGGATCAGGCCAGTTAAACCACCGCCACCGCCATGGCGGGTCCGTTTTCCGGTTAGGAAACCGAGCAGGGACACCGCCGCTACGCCCCACAGTGGCGCATGCTTGATGCCGAAACCTTCGTGCCAGCTTTGCGTCAAGCCGCGCACCCGTTGCAAGGGCTGCAGCAATTGGCGCGTCTCCTGGCGGATTTCCTGGCGGTGCATTTCCATGCGCAGGCGCACCAGTGCCTTGCGCATTTCCTGTCGTGTCCGGGCTTGAGGGATATCAGGCAGGCTCATGGCAGCAGGCGCTCCCGGTCATTGGCCAGTTCTTCGAGGGTGGCGTTGAAAGGGGAGGACTCGTCGTAGATCGCTGCCTTGAGCCGCAGACCGCAGAACAGCGCCGCCAGCAGATAAAACAAGCACAGGCCGATAATGCCCGACAGACGATAGGTGTCCCAGACCAGGATCAGCACCAGCGCCGAAAGCCCGACCAGCAGCAGCAAGCCGAACACCAGTGCAAGACCGGCGAACAGCAGGAGGCTGACGGTGCGGGCCTTCTGTTCCTGCAACTCCATGCCGAACAATTCGACGTGGCTGTGTAGCAAGCCAAGAAACGCCGCGCCCAGGCGGCGTGCTGTAGGTTGTGTGCCCGCTTCGGACGAGCCGGATTCGTCGATACCCATGATCAGCGCCGTGTCGCCAGCAGACCGATCAGAAAACCAACGCCCGCGGCAATGCCTACCGATTGCCAAGGGTTGGCCTGTACATATTCCTCAGTGGCGACTACCGCAGCCTGGCCACGTTCGCGCATGGAGTCTTCAGTCAGCTTGAGCGTCTCGCGGGCGCGCAGGAGGGTTTCGTGGATCTGGCTGCGCAGCGCATCGGCTTGATCGCCTGCCAGCGTCGCGGTGTGATCGAGCAAGCGCTCCGTGTCGCTGACCAGCGTCTGGAAATCTTCCATCAGGATGTCTTGAGCAGTCTTTGCCTGGGTTCTGGCCATGGGTGAATCTCCGTAAGTGACGTCTGAAGCGTTCGAGTATGAGCCTTGCTGGAAGGTTCAGTGAAAGTGACTGGTACAACTTTTGCTCAGGCATCTGCCATGTACTGGTGCGTCAGCCTGCGCCAGTGCGCTGAAGCTGGGCGCAAGCCCGCAAAACCTTAACCCAAATAATCAAAACCCGCGAAGCAGCTCCAAGCGGGGCTTCGTTTTGCCCGTTGTGGCGCACCAAAGCGGTTCGTTGGCCTGCGTTCGGCCGACGAATCGTTTCAACTTGGTGCGCTTGTGGGGTGGATGAGCCGGTTTGGTGCTTTTTTCAACTTTTTCAGGTCTGCCAACCCATGGAAAATATGCAAAGTGCCGTGGACAGTCTGGTCCACAGCTCCAACACGCTGTTCATCCTGCTCGGCGCCGTCATGGTCCTGGCCATGCATGCCGGCTTCGCCTTTCTTGAGGTGGGAACGGTCCGGCAAAAAAACCAGGTCAATGCGCTGTCGAAGATCCTCAGCGATTTCGCGGTCTCGACCCTGGCCTATTTCTTTGTAGGCTACTGGATTTCCTACGGTGTGACCTTCCTGCAGCCAGCGGCGGTGCTCAGCACCGATCATGGCTACAGCCTGGTGAAGTTCTTCTTCCTGTTGACCTTTGCCGCCGCGATCCCGGCCATCATTTCCGGCGGTATTGCCGAGCGTGCGCGGTTCGCCCCGCAGTTGTGCGCCACAGTGCTGATCGTGGCGTTTGTCTATCCGTTCTTCGAAGGCTTGGTCTGGAACGGCAATTTCGGCCTGCAGGCCTGGCTGCAAGCCCGGTTCGGCGCCAGTTTCCATGACTTCGCCGGCTCTGTGGTGGTGCATGCCATGGGCGGTTGGCTGGCGTTGGCCGCGGTGCTTTTGCTCGGCCCCCGCAATGGCCGCTACCGGGACGGTCGCCTGGTGGCGTTCGCGCCTTCGAGCATTCCATTCCTGGCCTTGGGCTCGTGGATCCTGATTGTCGGCTGGTTCGGGTTCAACGTGATGAGTGCCCAGACCCTGCCTGGGGTGAGCGGGCTGGTGGCGGTCAATTCGTTGATGGCCATGGTAGGCGGTACCGTGGCGGCCTTGATTGTCGGGCGCAATGACCCAGGCTTCCTGCACAACGGCCCGCTGGCCGGGCTGGTGGCGGTCTGTGCCGGTTCCGACCTGATGCACCCGGTGGGTGCGCTGGCCACGGGTGCCATTGCCGGTGCTTTGTTTGTCTGGTGCTTCACGGCGGCTCAGGGCAAGTGGAAGATCGACGATGTGCTCGGCGTCTGGCCGCTGCACGGGCTGTGCGGCGTCTGGGGTGGCATTGCCTGTGGCATCTTTGGCCAGGGTGCCCTCGGCGGCCTGGGTGGGGTTAGCCTGATCAGCCAGTTGATTGGCACTGCACTGGGTGTTGTCGTCGCCCTGGCTGGCGGGTTTGCGGTCTATGGCGCGATCAAGGCCGTGCTGGGACTGCGCTTGAGCCAGGAAGAAGAGTATTACGGTGCCGACCTGTCGATTCACAAGATCGGCGCAGTCAGCCAGGACTGATCGGCGCACTAAGGTTCCTTGTCCTGGTTGCCCGGGTAAAAACCATGGAGCAGGCGATAACGGTCGTGACGAACCTGATCCACATGATGCCGGACTTGCTGCTCGGGCAGGCCGAGCATGATCAGGGCGTGGGACGCCAGCATCAGGCTCGATTCCAGCAGCTCCGGGACCACTTCGCTGGCCCCGGCTGCCTGTAACTCGGCCAATTGGCTGTCGTCACGGGTGCGCACCAGGATCGGCACCTGTTGGTTGACCCGTCGGGCCGCCTTGAGCACGGTGATGGCGATGTCGGTCTTGTCCACTGCGATCACCAACAGCCTGGCGCGGCTCAAGCCAACGGCGGTGAGCAGGTCACCCCGTCGCGAATCGCCGTAATGCACGCAGTTTTCCCCGACGGTGGCTTCCTGGATGATCACCGGGTCGTCATCCAGGGCGACGAACGCCTGGCCTTCGCGGCGCAGGAAGCGCCCTATGGACTGGCCGACGCGGCCGTAGCCGCAAATCACCACGTGATCCGACAAGCCGGCATTGAGTGCGCTGATCTGCTCCAGTTGCGCCTCTTCGTTGGGTTTGCGATGCAGGCGCGCGGCGATGCGTGGCGCCGCGCGCAGCAACAGCGGGGTCAGCAGCATCGAGCAGAATGTCGCGGCCAGCAGCAGGCCGCTGATGTCGGCAGGCATGAGACGGTTCTGCTGCATCAGCGCCATCAAGGCAAAACAGAATTCGCCGCCCTGGGCCAGGGCCAGGCCACTGCGCCAGGCGGTTTCCCCATCACTGCCGCGCCATTTCACCAGGGTGGCGACCACGCAACCCTTGATAAGCATCAAGCCGAGGGTCAATCCCAGGATCAGCAGGCCGTCATCGAGGAACAGCTGCAGATCGATCAGCATGCCGATGCTGACGAAAAACAGCCCCAGCAGGATGTCGCGGAATGGGCGTATGTCGGCTTCGATCTGATGGCGGTAGTGGCTTTCCCCCAGCAACATGCCTGCCAGGAAAGCCCCCAGGGCCGGCGACAAGCCGAGCAGGTGGGTCAGCCATGCCGTCAGCAATACGATCACCAGGGCCAGCAGCACGAACAGTTCTGCGGAGCGGGACGCCGCTACCTCATGGAACAGCCGGGGCAACAGCAGCCGGCTGGCCAGCAGCAGGCCCCCGAACAACACCAGGGTCTTGCCCAGGGTCAGCGGTAGCGCCCAGTACCACGGGTGCTCGCTGCTGCCGGCGAAGACCGGCACCAGGGTCAACAGCAGCACTGCGACGACGTCCTGGAACAACAACACACCGATGGCGTTCTGGCCGTGGCTGCTGAAGATCTCGCCCAGGCTGGTCAACTCCTTGCTGACAATGGCGGTGGAGGACAAGGCCAGCCCCGCACCGAGCAGCAACGCGGCGATCACCGGCGCGCCGCACACGGCCAGCAATCCCGCCAGCAGCGCTCCCGAGCACAACACTTGCAGGCTGCCGAGGCCGAACACGACCCGACGCAGCTCGAGCATTTTCGACAGGGAAAACTCCAGTCCCAACGAGAACAACAGGAACACCACCCCGAGCTCGGCCAGGTCTGGCAGTTCTTCGCTGTCGTTGACCCAGTCCAGCGCGGTCGGCCCCACCGCCAGCCCGACGCAGAGATAGCCCAGCACGGGGGGCAGGCGCAGCCGCCGGAACAGGGCGATGACCACCAGGGACGAAGCGAGGATGATCAGCAGGTTGGCAAACAAGGGGAACTCCGTTTCAAGGCTACAACGCACAGCGTAGAGGGGAAACCGTGACAAGCGTCGCTGGAAAAGCATTTATGTTCAGTGATTTGCATCAGCGTTTTACCGAAACACCCTGAAGCGAGCCAGTGACTCGACGGTTTTCCGAGGCGGGCCTAGAATGACCGTCTATCTTTTTTGGGTCTACCCGCCATGCTTCCTGAATGCCAGTTGTTCGGCACCCTGGGGTGTCATCTTTGCGAAGTCGCCGAAGCTGAACTGATGCCTTTCGTCGAACATGGATTGTTGGTGGAGCTGGTGGATATCGCCGAGGACGAGACCTTTTTCGAAGCCTATGAGTTACGTATCCCGGTCCTGCGCAGGATCGATACTGGTGCTGAGCTGGACTGGCCTTTCGGCGCCGAACAGATCGTGACCTTTCTCCGCTGAGTGGCTCGTCCGTCAGTTTCTGATACTGCGGTTGGCGAAAATAGCCTGCTTCGGTTACTGTATGTTCATACAGTTATCTGGAGTGCATCCCTTGGTCAATGTCGAACAACTGAAAAGCAGCGTAAACAGGATGTCCGCGGACGTTGTGCGTGAGGCGGTCCTGGAGCTGCGTCTGGATGGCTTGGTGACCGAAGGCAAGACACCGTTCAATAAACTGCATTTCAACACCTGTTTCGCCGAGATCGAAGCGTTGTTCCAGCGTGCCGGCTATCACAAGCAGTTGGATGTGGTGGGTTACCAGGGCTTGCTGTACGCGCTGTACGATCCAGGTCGCTGGGAGGCGGTGGAAGTGCTGCGCTGGTTGAAGGAGTTCACCGAAGCGGCTGCCAAATCGACGTCAGTCACGGCGTGAAGCAATCATCGCTGGGCTGACCGATGCGACTGTCGGATAATGCCGCCCTGTAAAACGCCCAAGAGTTTTCAATGTCCGGTTCATTGTTTTCCGCCGCTCATCATCAGGCCAGTACGCTGTATCTGCCGCCCGGTTCCTGGTCGACGGTGCTGGAGTGCTTGTGCGAGCATTTCAGCGCCATCAGTCGCGAGCAGTGGCTGGACCGGATCGCCCGGGGACGGGTATTGGACGGGGAGGGCAAGGCCATCCCTGTCGACTTGCCGTACCGTGAAGGCCTGCGCATCCACTACTTCCGTGAAGTGCCCGACGAGAAGCCGATTCCGGTGGTGGAGTCGATCCTGTACGCCGACGAGCATCTGGTGGTGGCAGACAAACCGCATTTCCTGCCTGTCACCCCGGCGGGCGAATACGTCGAACAAACCTTGCTGCGACGGCTGATCCGGCGGCTGGACAACCCGCATCTGGTGCCCTTGCACCGCATCGATCGGCATACGGCTGGGCTGGTGTTGTTTTCGGCCAACCCGAATACCCGCTCGGCGTATCAGTCGTTATTTCCGACGCGGCGGATCGAGAAACGCTACCAGGCCATTGCCCGCGCGTTGCCTGGGTTGACCTTTCCGCGAGTACATAAAAGCCGAATGATCGATGGCGAACCGTTCTTCCGAATGCAGGAAGGGCCGGGCGAGCCCAATACCGAAACGGCCATCGAAGTGCTGGAAAGGAATGGCGAGTTGTGGCGTTATGGTTTGTATCCGGTGACGGGTAAGAAGCATCAGTTGCGGGTTCACATGAATGCCCTTGGGGCGGGGATCTGCAACGATCCGTTTTATCCTGATGTGCTTCGGGATGTTGAGGATGATTACTCCAATCCGCTAAAGCTGCTGGCTCAGGGGTTGCGTTTTGTCGATCCGGTTACGGGGCAGGAGCGGGTGTTCGAGAGTGGTATTTCGTTGCAGTGGTAGTTTTTGTTTAGGGTAGGGTGTGTATATCCGTTATTTAGGTAACGGCGGCTTATGGTTCCGCTTTTACAGCGGGTCACTTTTGGAAGAGCGCCAAAAGTAACCAAAAACGCTTTGCCCCACCACTTGGTGCCTCGCTCAGGCTCGGCATGCCCTCACTCCGGCATTGCTCCGTGGGCCCGCCGCGAAGGGCCATCCATGGCCCAGCGCGGCTATC
>NZ_JBDGLI010000034.1:0-28178 GCF_057655955.1 Pseudomonas sp. Soil_N_39 | reverse complement strand
ACTGTCATCGCGGGCAAGCCTTGCTCCCACAGGATCTCTATCAGGCACCTTTTTGTGAACAGATAACCTGTGGGAGCGAGCTTGCTCGCGATAGCGGTGTGTCTGCTGGCCTTGAGTCGACTGACACACTGTCATCGCGGGCAAGCCTTGCTCCCACAGGATCTCTATCAGGCACCTTTTTGTGAACAGATAACCTGTGGGAGCAAGGCTTGCCCGCGATGCTTTTAGAGGTTCTGCAAGGTCTCAAGCAACACCCGAACCTTGGTAATCGACTCCTGATACTCCGCCTGCCAGTCCGAGTCCGCGACAATCCCGCCGCCGCCCCAGCAACACACCTGCCCATCCTTGACCAGCAAACTGCGGATGGCGATGGAGCTGTCCATTTCCCCGCGCACGTCCAGGTACAGCAACGAGCCGCAATACAGCCCGCGCCGGGTTGGTTCGAGTTCGTCGATGATCTGCATGGCGCGGATTTTCGGCGCGCCGGTGATCGAACCGCCAGGGAAGCTGCCAGCGATCAGGTCCAGGGCGTCCTTACCCACAGCCAGTTCGCCGGTCACGCTGCTGACCAGGTGATGCACATTCGGGTAGCTTTCCAGGCTGAACAACTCCGGCACCCGCACCGAGCCGATGCGGCAGGTGCGGCCCAGGTCGTTGCGCAACAGGTCGACGATCATCAGGTTTTCCGCCCGGTCCTTGGGGCTGGCCAGCAGCTCGGCGGCATGGGCCGCGTCTTCTTCGGGCGTTGTGCCACGGGGACGGGTGCCCTTGATCGGTCGGGTTTCCACCTGGCCTTCGTTGACTTTGACGAAGCGCTCGGGGGACAGGCTCAGCACCGCGCCACCCTCCGGCAGGCTCTGGAAGCCGGAAAACGGCGTCGGGCAGGCCGCCCGCAACGCCTGGTAAGCGGCCCAGGCATCACCCTGGCAAGGCGCGCGGAAGCGTTGGGCAAAGTTGACCTGATAGCAGTCACCGGCCTGGATGTACGCCTGGATACGTTCGAACGCCTGTCGATAGGCCTCCGCGCTTAGGTCCGGCGTCATCGGCCCTTCAAGGCTGAACGGCGAAACGGGCGCGGTGGTCGGCTGGCTGAACAGCGCGATCAGGCGCTGGCGTTCGCCTTCGGCACAATGGGGGTGGAACACCAGTTGGCTGGTGCCCGCCTGGTGATCGCTGACCAAAGCCCAGTCGTACACGCCAAAACGCGCGTCGGGCAGTTGCAGGTCGTCCTGGGCGTGGGCCGGCAGGGTTTCGAGGTGTCGGCCGAAGTCGTAGCTCAAGTAGCCGATCAGCCCGCCGGCGAAGGGCAATTGCACCGTGGACGGCAGTTCCGCGTCGCCCAGTTGTGTCAGCTGAGTGCGCAGGCGTTGCAGGAAATCGCTGCCGCTCTCGTCTGGCAACACCGCCAGCTGTGCCAGCGGCCAGGCGCTGAGCAGGTCGTAACGCCCGCGCTTGGCACTCGGCCGGCCGCTGTCGAGCAGCACGCTGCCCGGGGCATGACGGATCGCCGCGAAATACTCGGCGGGGTTGGTGCGGTAGGGCAGCGGGTGTACGGAGCAGGTTGGCATGGGCGGGGCGGGTCAGCCGTTCAGGCGGGGGGGCGATTGTAATCCCCTGTGGGATTTGCTCCTAGAGGGGTGTCGGAGATGAGTAAGTACGGGGCCATCTAAAGTAATTTGGCTGTGAACACCTTGTGTGGCGAGGGGATTTATCCCCGCTGGGTTGCGAAGCAACCCTAAAGCCTACCACCTCGGCGTATCAGGCTGACTGCATGAGGCCTGTTTGGGGTTGCTGCGCAACCCAGCGGGGATAAATCCCCTCGCCACAGGTGTTGTGGTAGGCAGGTTTAGACCCTCAACCCTCAACCGGCGGAATATGCCCAAACAACTCCTGGGCAAACGCCACACGCTCTTCTGCGGTTTCGATAACGCCCCGGGCCTGGAGTTCTTCCAGGCGGGCTTCCACCGCGTGGGTGCGCAGGGTCAGGCCGCAGTCGTTGGCGATCTGGATGTTCAGGCCCGGCCGGGCATTCAGTTCCAGGATCAACGGCCCTTTTTCCTGGTCCAGCACCATGTCGACGCCGATGTAGCCCAGCCCGCACAGTTCATAGCAACCGGCGGCCAGTTTCATGAAACCGTCCCAGTAGGGCAGTTGCACGCCGTCCACCGCGTTGGTGGTGTCGGGGTGTTTGGTGATGATGTTGTTCAGCCAGGTGCCGCGCAGGGTCAGGCCCGTGGCGAGGTCGACGCCCACGCCGATGGCGCCCTGGTGCAGGTTTGCCTTGCCGCCGGACTGGCGGGTCGGCAAGCGCAGCATGGCCATCACCGGATAGCCCATCAGCACGATGATGCGGATGTCCGGCACGCCTTCGTAGCTGATGCTCTTGAAGATCTGGTCCGGCGTCACGCGGTACTCGATCAGCGCCCGGTCACGGTGCCCGCCCAGGGAATACAGGCCAGTGAGGATGCTGGAGACATGGTGCTCGATCTCCTCATGGCTGATGATTTTGCCAGACACCGTGCGATAGCGGCCTTCGAAGCGGTCGGCGATGACGATGATGCCGTCGCCGCCGGCGCCCTGGGCCGGCTTGATCACGAAGTCGGTGCGCCCGCCGATGATCTCGTCGAGCTTGTCGATTTCCTTCTCGGTGGAGATCACCCCGTACAGCTCCGGCACATGGATGCCGGCGTCGATGGCCCGTTCCTTGGTGATGATCTTGTCATCGACGATGGGATACAGGCTGCGCTTGTTGTACTTGAGCACGTAGTCGGCATTACGCCGGTTGATGCCCATGATGCCCCGGGCTTCCAGGGCCTTCCAGGTCTTCCAGAAGCCGAACATCAGGAGTCTGCCTTGAGGAAGGCCTTGAACCGGACCAGCTCGGTCAGGCGGTAGCCGCGATAACGCCCCATGGCCAGCATGAAGCCCACCAGGATCAGCAGGATCGCCGGGAAGGTGAACACGAAGTACACCAGCTCCGGCACGCTCATGATCAGGTGCGCCAGGGACGCGGCGAACAGGGTGCCGATGGCGACTTTCATCGCGTGGCCGGCGCCGCGTTCTTCCCAGGTGATGGACAGGCGTTCGATGGTCATGGTCAGGATCACCATCGGGAACAGCGCCACCGACAGGCCGCGTTCCAGGCCCAGCTTATGGCTGAACAGGCTGATGGCGGCGATCAGCACCACCACGAATGTCAGCACCACCGAGAGCCTTGGCAGCATCTGCAGCTTGAGGTGCTCCAGGTACGAACGCAGCGATAGACCCAGCGTGGTGATCACTGTGAACAGAATGATGCCGAAGCCCAACTGGGTTTCACGGAAGGCCAAAGCGATCAGCACCGGGGTGAAGGTCCCGAGGGTTTGCAAGCCGATCAGGTTGCGCAGTATCAGGATCACCAGCACGCCGATCGGGATCATCACCATGATCATGAACGTCTGTTGGGTCTGCAGCGGCAGGCCATAGAGCGAGTATTCGAGGAAGTTGGCGTCGGTGTTCTCGTCCGTCAGCTTGGCCAGGCGAATGGCGTTCATTTCGCTGTTGTTCATGCTGAAGGTGACGGTGGCTTTTTTGCCGCCATCGACGGTGATCAGGTTTTCATCGCCGGTCCACCACAGCAGACGGTCGGTGGGCAGGCCCTGTTCGCCGGAGTCCGGGTTGAAATACAGCCAGTCGGTGCCGTTGAAACTGCGCAGCCACAGCTCAGGTGTCTGCGGCTGGTCGGCCACCAGGCGAATGGTGTGGACCTTCTCTACCGGCACGTGGGCGATGGACAGCACCAATTCGACGATGCGCGCCTTGTTGGCCGAAGAAGGATCGCCAGCCAGCAACAGCTTGACGTTGTCGTCGTTGAGGTTGTTGACCCGTTTGATCGCTTCGCTGATGAACGTCTCGACGTCGGCCGAGTGCTGGCGGATCGGCGCGAGCAGGGCTTCGGCGGCCAGTTTCTCCGGGCCTTCGACGGCGATGCTGTCGCGGAAGGTCGGGCCCTTGACCTTGGTTTTCTCGGCGCTGTAGCGCTTGGTCAGCACCAGGCGGTAATAAAGGGTCTGGTTACCCTTGGCGCGACGGGCCGACCACGTCACCTTGCGGTTACCGTCGACCCGGTTCACCGCCACGCCGTAATTATTGGAAATGAAGCTCTCGTTGAGGCTCACGTAGTCGCGGCTCAGGGGCGGCACGAACATCTGGATCTTGACCGGATCCTTGGCGTTGGGCACGAATTCGACCTTGGCGTCGATGTTCCACAGGTCGTCGGTGGCGTCTTCGGTGACCGGGATGCCGAGCACGAAAATCTGATAGGCCGTTACCGACAGGCCCAGCACCACCAGGATGGCGATCAGCATTTTCAGATGGAGGGTAAGGGAGCGCATTGGAATTACTCTGCGGTTTGAGCGGCATTGGCGCAGGCGGGTTTGCCGGCAGCGTATTTAAGACTGGGGTCGACCAGTGCGTCGAAGCGCTTGAGCGCCTCGGAACCGATCAGCAACGGGTATTGGAAGGCGCTGCGGTCGGTCAGGTTCACTTCGATGCTGCGCAGGGCCGAGCCCATGCAGATATCCAGTTCGATGACCGGCCGGGCCGTGTATTTCTTGCCTTCTTCCGGGTCGTAGTCACCGGCGCGGCGCTTGATCTTGCTGACCCTGGCCAGCGGACGTTCGATGGGGTGCGAGTGGGCCGCGTCGATGGCCAGGTAAAAACGCACCCAGGATTCGCCATCGCGCTTGAAGCGCTTGATGTCCCGGGCGCTGAGGGACGCGGTCTTGGCGCCGGTGTCGAGCTTGGCGGCGACCTCCAGGTCGATGCCCTGCAGGGCGGCGTACTCGTTGAGGCCGTACACGGTTTTTTCACCCGCCACGGCAAGCCCCGGCAGGCATATGAAATAGAAAGCAGCAGATAAGGGCTTGAGTGTCATAGATCCTGGTGCGCAGCGTTCCGTTTATCGGTTCAGGCCCTGGCATTACTGCACAAGCTCCCTAGGCAGCCTTTCTCTATAAAAGGAGAGCGGCGAATAACCGCGGCATTCTAGCACGGTGGTTTTCTGACGCCACCGCTGGCCCGAGGCTACGATCTCTTCATGCAACGGGGTTATCGACAAGGCGTTTATTAGACGATTGTCGACAATGTTGATTTTTGTTTTGACGTTAAGGGTGCTATTGGTTAGTTTTTGCCATATTGATTTTCAAGGTGTCGACAATATGCTCGATCAGCTCGAAACCCCGGTGATGGCCCAAGACGACTCGGAGACCCTGTCCGAGAACGTCTTCCGGCGTATCCAGGCCGCCATCGTCAAGGGTGAGATCGCCCCCGGCAGCAAGATCTCCGAGCCCGAGCTGGCGCGCACCTACGGCATCAGCCGCGGGCCGCTGCGCGAGGCCATTCACCGCCTGGAAGGCCAGCGCCTGCTGGTACGCGTGCCCCACGTGGGTGCCAGGGTGGTGTCGCTGAGCCACGCCGAGCTGCTGGAACTCTACGAAATCCGTGAATCCCTCGAAGGCATGGCCTGCCGCCTGGCGGCCGAACGCATGACCCTGGAAGAAATCGACGAACTGCGCCGGGTACTGGAAACCCACGAGCGCGATGCGGCGTTCCAGGCCGGTGTCGGTTATTACCAGCAGGAAGGCGATTTCGACTTTCACTACCGGATCATCCAGGGCAGCGGCAATCGCACCCTGACGCAAATATTGTGCGGCGAGCTGTATCAACTGGTGCGCATGTACCGCATCCAGTTTTCCACCACGCCCAACCGTCCGCGCCAGGCCTTTGCCGAGCACCACCGGATTCTAGACGCCATCGCCGACCGTGACGGTGAGCTGGCTGAATTATTGATGCGCCGGCACATCGGCGCCTCCAAACGCAACATCGCGCGTCATTTCCAGGACAGCGCCGCCACTGAACGAGGTGAGTCATGAGTTCCAGCAACAGCACGCCAGGCCAGCGTTTCCGCGATGCGGTCGCCAGCGAACATCCGCTGCAAGTGGTGGGCACGATCAATGCCAACCACGCGCTGCTGGCCAAGCGCGCCGGTTTCAAGGCGATCTACCTGTCGGGTGGCGGCGTGGCGGCCGGTTCCCTCGGCGTGCCGGACCTGGGCATCACCGGCCTGGATGACGTGCTGACCGACGTGCGCCGCATCACCGATGTCTGTGATCTGCCGCTGCTGGTGGACGTGGACACCGGTTTCGGTTCCTCGGCATTCAACGTCGCGCGCACGGTCAAGTCGATGATCAAGTTCGGCGCCGCGGCGATTCATATCGAAGACCAGGTCGGCGCCAAGCGTTGCGGCCATCGTCCGAACAAGGAAATCGTTTCCCAACAAGAGATGGTCGACCGCATCAAGGCCGCCGTCGATGCCCGTACCGATGACAGTTTCGTGATCATGGCGCGTACCGATGCCCTGGCGGTGGAAGGCTTGGAATCGGCCCTGGACCGCGCCGCTGCGTGCATTGAGGCCGGTGCCGACATGATTTTTCCCGAAGCCATCACCGAGCTTGAAATGTACAAGCTGTTCGCCAGCCGCGTGAAAGCGCCGATCCTGGCCAACATCACCGAATTCGGCGCGACTCCGCTGTACACCACCGAACAGTTGGCCGGTGCCGACGTGTCCCTGGTGCTGTACCCGCTGTCGGCCTTCCGGGCCATGAACAAAGCGGCCGAGAACGTCTACACCGCGATCCGCCGCGACGGCACGCAACAGAATGTCATCGACACCATGCAGACCCGCATGGAGCTTTACGATCGCATCGACTACCACACCTTCGAGCAGAAGCTCGATGCATTGTTCGCGGCGAAAAAATGAACAGATCGCAGCCTCGCTTCGCTCGACAGCTCCTACAGAGTTGGGCCGCGTAGGAGCTGTGTAGGCGCTGTCGAGTGCAACGAGGCTGCGATCTTTTTCCTCCATTCTCTACAAATCTAAAAACTGGAGACAGCAAATGGCCGAAGCAAAAGTACTCAGTGGCGCCGGGCTCCGTGGCCAGGTGGCCGGGCAAACCGCATTGTCCACCGTGGGCCAATCAGGCGCCGGCCTGACCTATCGCGGCTACGACGTCCGCGACCTGGCGGCAGATGCGCAATTTGAAGAAGTAGCCTACCTGCTGCTGTACGGCGAACTGCCGACCCAGGCACAGCTGGACGCCTACACCGGTAAACTGCGCCAACTGCGCGACTTGCCCCAAGCCTTGAAAGAAGTGCTGGAGCGCATTCCCGCCGACGCCCACCCGATGGACGTGATGCGCACCGGCTGCTCGTTCCTGGGCAACCTGGAACCCGAGCAGGATTTCTCCCAGCAACACGACAAGACCGATCGTCTGCTGGCCGCGTTCCCGGCGATCATGTGTTACTGGTATCGCTTCAGCCACCAAGGCCAGCGCATCGAATGCGTGACCGACGAAGTGTCCATCGGCGGTCACTTCCTGCACCTGTTGCACGGCAAGACGCCGAGCGAGCTGCACGTGAAGGTGATGAATGTCTCGCTGATCCTTTACGCCGAGCACGAATTCAACGCCTCGACCTTCACTGCCCGGGTCTGCGCCTCCACGCTGTCGGACCTGTTCTCCTGCATCACCGCCGCCATCGGCTCGTTGCGCGGCCCGTTGCACGGCGGCGCCAACGAAGCGGCGATGGAAATGATCGAGCGCTTCAGCTCACCCCAGGAGGCCATCGAAGGCACCCTCGGCATGCTGGCGCGCAAGGACAAGATCATGGGCTTCGGTCACGCGATCTATAAGGACAACGACCCGCGCAACGAGGTGATCAAGGGCTGGTCGAAAAAACTCGCCGACGAAGTGGGCGACACGGTGCTGTTCCCGGTCTCCGAGGCCATCGACAAGACCATGTGGGAGCAAAAGAAACTGTTCCCCAACGCCGATTTCTACCATGCCTCGGCGTACCACTTCATGGGCATCCCGACCAAGCTGTTCACACCGATCTTCGTCTGCTCGCGCCTGACCGGCTGGGCCGCCCACGTGTTCGAACAACGCGCCAACAACCGCATCATCCGACCGAGCGCCGAATACACCGGCGTCGAACAGCGCAAGTTCGTGCCAATCGAACAACGCTGAGCTGGAGGGTTTTAGCCGCCGGAACTGATTACCCCGAAACCCTGTGGGAGTGAGCTTGCTCGCGATTGCATACTGACATTCAACATTAATGTCGACGGATACACCGCTATCGCGAGCAAGCTCGCTCCCACAGTGGCCGGGGGGGCTTTCAGGCCGGCGCCAACCTTCTGAAACCACCGTGACCCGAGTCCTGACGATGAACACAGAATTTCGCAAACCGCTACCTGGCACTTCGCTGGATTATTTCGACGTTCGCGGCGCAGTGGAGGCCATCCGCCCCGGCGCCTATGACGGCCTGCCGTATACCTCTCGCGTGCTGGCGGAAAACCTGGTGCGGCGCTGCGACCCGGCCACGCTGCGCGAGTCGCTGCTGCAACTGATCGAGCGCAAGCGTGACCTGGACTTCCCATGGTTCCCGGCGCGCGTGGTGTGCCATGACATCCTCGGCCAAACCGCCCTGGTGGACCTGGCCGGCTTGCGCGATGCCATTGCCTTGCAGGGCGGTGACCCGGCGCAGGTCAACCCGGTGGTGCCAACCCAATTGATCGTCGACCATTCCCTGGCGGTGGAAAGCGGTGGTTCCGACCCGCAAGCCTTCGCCAAGAACCGCGCCATCGAAGACCGCCGCAACGAAGACCGCTTTCACTTCATCAACTGGACCAAGAAAGCCTTCAAGAACGTCGACGTGATTCCGCCGGGCAACGGGATCATGCACCAGATCAACCTGGAAAAAATGTCCCCGGTGATCCAGCAGCGTGACGGCGTGGCGTTCCCCGACACCTGCGTTGGCACCGACAGCCACACGCCCCACGTCGATGCCCTGGGCGTGATCGCCATCGGTGTCGGTGGCCTGGAGGCTGAAAGCGTCATGCTCGGTCGCGCCTCGTGGATGCGCCTGCCGGAAATCGTCGGCGTCGAGCTGACCGGCAAGCTGCAACCGGGCATCACCGCCACGGACATGGTCCTGGCGCTGACCGAGTTCCTGCGCAAGCAAAAAGTGGTGGGGGCGTGGCTGGAGTTTTTCGGCGAAGGCGCCAGTGCCCTGACCTTGGGCGACCGTGCGACCATCTCCAACATGGCCCCGGAATACGGCGCCACGGCGGCGATGTTCCATATCGATCAGCAGACGATCGATTACCTGAAGCTCACCGGCCGCGAAGACACCCAGGTGCAGTTGGTGGAAACCTATGCCAAGCACGTGGGCCTGTGGGCCGATAGCCTCAAAAGCGCGCAGTACGAGCGTGGCCTGACCTTCGACCTGTCCTCGGTGGTGCGCAACATGGCCGGCCCGAGCAACCCCCACGCCCGCGTCGCGGTGTCGGATCTGGCCGCCAAAGGCATCTCCGGTCAGTGGGACGATGTGCCCGGGCAAATGCCCGACGGCGCGGTAATCATCGCCGCGATCACCAGTTGCACCAACACCAGCAACCCGCGCAACGTGATCGCCGCTGGCTTGCTGGCGCGCAACGCCAACCGCTTGGGTCTGGCCCGCAAGCCGTGGGTCAAGTCGTCCCTGGCGCCGGGCTCGAAAACCGTGGCGTTGTACCTGGATGAAGCCGGTCTGACGTCCGAACTCGAGAAGCTGGGCTTCGGCGTGGTGGCGTTCGCCTGCACCACCTGCAACGGCATGTCCGGCGCGCTGGACCCGGTGATACAGCAGGAAATCATCGACCGCGACCTGTACGCCACGGCCGTGTTGTCGGGCAATCGCAACTTCGACGGGCGTATCCATCCGTACGCCAAGCAGGCGTTCCTTGCCTCGCCGCCATTGGTGGTCGCTTATGCCATCGCCGGGACCATCCGCTTCGACATCGAGAAAGATGTGCTGGGCGTGGTGGACGGCCGCGAGATTCGCCTCAAGGACATCTGGCCAAGCGACGAAGAAATCGACGCGGTGGTCAAGGCTTCGGTGAAACCGGAGCAGTTCCGCCAGGTGTACATTCCGATGTTCGCCATCCAGGAAGACACCGGGCCGAAAGTGACGCCGCTGTACGACTGGCGCCCACAAAGCACCTACATCCGTCGTCCGCCGTATTGGGAAGGCGCGCTGGCCGGTGCGCGGCCGCTCAAGGGGATGCGCCCGCTGGCGGTGCTGCCGGACAACATCACCACCGACCACTTGTCGCCGTCCAACGCCATCATGCTGGACAGCGCCGCGGGTGAATACCTGGCGAAAATGGGCCTGCCGGAAGAGGACTTCAACTCCTACGCGACCCACCGCGGCGACCACCTGACCGCGCAACGCGCCACGTTCGCCAACCCGAAACTGTTCAATGAAATGGTCCAGGAAAACGGCAAGGTCAAGCAGGGTTCCCTGGCCCGGGTCGAGCCGGAAGGCCAGGTCATGCGCATGTGGGAAGCCATCGAAACCTACATGGAGCGCAAGCAGCCGCTGATCATCATTGCCGGCGCCGACTACGGCCAGGGTTCGTCCCGGGACTGGGCGGCCAAGGGCGTGCGCCTGGCCGGGGTCGAGGCGATCGCCGCCGAAGGTTTCGAACGCATCCACCGCACCAACCTAGTGGGCATGGGCGTGTTGCCGCTGGAGTTCAAGCCCGGGACTGATCGCAAGACCCTGGGCATCGACGGGAGCGAGATTTACGACGTGATCGGCGAACGCACCCCGCGGGCGACGCTGACCCTGGTCATCACTCGCAAGAATGGCGAGCGCGTCGAAGTGCCGGTGACCTGCCGTCTCGATACCGCCGAAGAAGTGTCGATCTACGAAGCCGGGGGCGTGCTGCAACGCTTTGCCCAGGACTTCCTCGAATCGGCGGTGGCCGTTTAAATCGCTTGGGTGGTCCGTTCTCTGGCCGCCCGTTTTTTCAGGAGTTGGAGCACATGGCTCACTCGCCTCAAATCAAGATCCCCGCGACCTACATGCGTGGCGGCACCAGCAAAGGCGTGTTCTTCAGCCTGCAAGACCTCCCCGAAGCGGCCCGTGTTCCCGGGCCGGCCCGGGATGCCCTGTTGCTGCGGGTGATCGGCAGCCCCGACCCGTACGAGAAGCAGATCGATGGCATGGGCGGCGCCACGTCCAGCACCAGCAAGACCGTGATCCTGTCCAAGAGCACCCGGGCCGATCACGATGTCGATTACCTGTTTGGCCAGGTGTCCATCGACAAGCCGTTTGTGGACTGGAGCGGCAACTGCGGCAACCTGTCGGCGGCGGTGGGATCGTTTGCCATCAGCAGCGGCTTGGTGGAAGCCAGTCGTATTCCGCAGAACGGTGTGGCCGTGGTGCGGATCTGGCAGGCCAACATCGGCAAGACCATCATCGCCCATGTGCCGATCACCGAGGGCGCGGTGCAGGAAACCGGTGACTTCGAACTCGACGGCGTGACTTTTCCAGCGGCCGAAGTGCAATTGGAATTCATGGACCCGGCGGCCGAGGAGGAGGGCGGTGGCGGCTCGATGTTTCCAACCGGCAACCTGGTGGACGACTTGGAAGTGCCCGGTGTTGGCACGCTCAAGGCGACGCTGATCAACGCGGGGATCCCGACGATTTTCATCAATGCTCGCGATGTCGGCTACACCGGCACCGAATTGCAGGGCGCTATCAATGGCGATCCCAAGGCGTTGGCGATGTTCGAAAGCATTCGCGCCCACGGTGCCTTGCGGATGGGCTTGATCAAGCACCTGGACGAAGCCGCCCAGCGCCAGCACACGCCGAAAGTGGCGTTTGTCGCACCACCGGCGGATTACCTTTCCTCAAGCGGAAAAACCGTGGCGGCGGGGGATGTCGACTTGCTGGTGCGGGCGTTGTCCATGGGCAAGCTGCACCACGCCATGATGGGCACCGCAGCGGTGGCTATCGGCACGGCCGCGGCGATTTCCGGCACCTTGGTGAACCTCGCGGCTGGCGGCATCGAGCGCAACGCCGTACGTTTCGGCCACCCGTCCGGCACCCTGCGCGTCGGCGCCGAGGCCAGTGTGGTCAACGGCGAATGGACCGTAAAAAAAGCCATCATGAGCCGCAGTGCGCGGGTGTTGATGGAAGGGTTCGTGCGGGTGCCGGGGGATGTCTTGAATTGACATAAAACCTGTGGGAGCGGGCTTGCTCGCGAAAGCGGTCAGACATTCCACATTGATGCAAGCTGATCCACCGCAATCGCGAGCAAGCTCGGCTCCCACAAATCTGTGATGGATTTGAATTCTGGTTCCGCTGCAATCCCCTGTGGGAGCGAGCTTGCTCGCGATGAGGCCGGTAAATCCAGCATTGATGTCGACTGACACACCGCTATCGCGAGCAATCTCCCGCAATGGATCGCATTCCAGCAGTCAGCCCCCTGCCAGTGCCGCGACGACCAGTCCCACATTATTTTCCAGCTCTACCACGGGGTCAGCGGCGTCGGTGCTCAGCACCAGTAGCCGGCTGCCGCCCTCGTTGATGGCCGCCTTCACCGCATCCGAAGGTTGCCGATGGTGCAGCACCAGCGCCACGTCGTTATCTTTCAAGGTGGCGGTCAATTGCTTGAGGGCTTCGGCTGTCCAGTCGGCGTCCGGGCGGGCATCGGTGCTGATGCTGTCCAGGTTGAGCCCGCTGATCAGGTAGCCGAAATGCTCACTCAGGCTGACCACGCTCAGGTTATCGGCGCTGGCGAGGCGCTTTTCGCTGTCGGCGCTGAGTTTGAGCAAACGTTGCTTGAGGGCCGCGAGGTTGGCATCGATTTTCGCTTTGTTCGCCGGGGCCAGGCGCACCAGGTCGGCGGCGATCACGTCGGCCATGCGCCCCAGGTTATGGCTGGCCATCCATGGCTGGCTTGCCAGGCCGTCGGCCATGCCCGGTTGTACGGCGATGCCGGGCAGGGCGCCGTCCACCGGGCGCGCGGCATCGACTTCGACGATGCGGATATTGCTGCGGCGGGCCATGGGGTACAGCGGATCGTCCGGCCACAGCGAACGCAGGCCGATCACCCCGTCGGCAGTGCTGGCCAGTTTGCTCAAGGCCGGCGCGCCACGGCCGCTGAAGTAGGCACTCTGGCGGCTGCCGGGCAGGTTGGCGGGCGCGGCCCGTTCCAGGCTGACCTCGGTGCCCTTGAGCAAAGCCTCGCTCAATCCATAGGTGACCGGCAGCGCTGCCAGCAAACGAACCTTTTCGCTGGCGAATGACGAGGTGACGGCCACGCCACATAACGCGACGGCCAGGGTCAGTTGTCGCAATGAAAGAACCATTTATCCAAGATTCCCTTTGAGGCTGGGGACGACACCGCGGGCGATGGCGCTCAGGGCGAAAGCGATGCCGGCCACCAGGATGATCGCGGCGCCGGACGGGATCGGCAGGTCGAACACAATCGGCGCGAGGATCCCGCACAAGGTGCTGACGGTGGCGATCAGCACCGAACACCAGAAAAAGCCTTTCAATGATTGGCTGAGCAAGCGCGCCGCCGCCGCTGGAATCACCAGCAACGCACCCACCAGAATGGCACCGATGACTTTCACCGCCGCCACGGTGATCAGCGTCACCAGCACCACGAACAGGTAATCCAGGGTCTTGACCGCCACCCCGCGCACCGCCGCCAGTTGCGGGTTGAAGCTGGCGAGCATGATGCGGTTGTACAACGGCAAGGCCAGGGCCATCACCAATGAACCGACCACCGCCAGCACGACCAGGTCGTTGCCATTGACCGTCAGCACCGAGCCGAACAGTACGTTTTCCAGGATGTGCACGTTGATCTTGCCCGCCAGGATCAACAGCAGGCTGGCGCCCAGGGCCAGCGACACCGAGAGGAAGACGCCGATCAGCGTGTCCGGCGCCAGGCCGGTGCGGTTGCGCAGGTAATTGAGCAGGATGCCGAACAGCAGGCAGTAGCCGAACAGGCTGCCGTAGGGGCCAGTGTAGGGTTCGCCGAGGAGGATGCCGATGGCCACGCCGGTCAGCGCCGCATGGCCCACCGCCTCGGAGAAAAACGCGAAGCGCTTGACCACCACCAGCGTGCCGAGGCCGCCCAGCACGGGGCCGATCAACAACCCGGCCAGCAATGCATTGACTACGAACCCATAGGCCAGCGCCTCAGGCAGGTAACCGGCCGAGGCCCAGCCCTGGACCATCAAACGAAAGGCTTCATAACTCATCAGGTCGCGCTCCCGTTCGTGCGTGGATGGGTGGAAAACAGCGTCAGCAGCCGGTCCGGGGTCAGGGTCTGGCGTGGCGGGCCGTCGAACAGCACGCGACGATTCAGGCCGGTGACACGGTCGGCCAGACGCCCGACGGCTTCCAGATCATGTTCGATCCACAGCACGGTGATCCCGGCTTGGCGCCAGTCCTGCAGCAAGCGTTCGAACACCTGGATGCCGGCCTCGTCCAGCGCCGACATCGGTTCATCCAGCACCAGCAACTGCGGCGAGGGAATCAACCCCTGGGCCAGCAACACCCGCTGGCGCTCGCCGCCGGACAGCGCGCCCATGCGCCGCTTGCGCTTGTCCTGCATGCCGACCCGCTCCAGAGCCTGGCCAATGGCGCCGGCGTAATGTTTGCTCAAGCCGAGAAAGGCCGGCCGGCGCTGACACATCGCTGCCATGAAGTCATCCACGGTCATGGGTAGGCCCCGGTCGAATTCCAGCGCCTGGGGCACGTAGCCGATCACACCAGGTTCGCCCGGCCATTGCAGGCTCAAGCGGCCCTGGTGCGGCATCTGTCCCAGCAAGGTCTTGATCAGCGAACTCTTGCCGCCGCCATTGGGGCCGACCAAGGCATGGATGCTGCCGGGCTCCACCTGAAAGGCCACGTTGTCGAGAATGGGGGTGCGGCCCAGGTTCAGGCTGACCTCGGCGAACTCGATCCGGGGGCCGACGCGTGGCAGGGTGAGGGGTTCCTGGACGGTCATGCGCCGGACTCCTGGATTGCCCGGACCACGGTATCGAGGTTGCCGGCCATTTCCTTTTCGTACTTCTCAGCGCTGTAGTCGCCGTAGGAAATGTGCGAGAGCGGGTACAGCTTCACCCCCGACTCACGCTGGATGGTGTCGACGTAGGTGGACGGGAAATCCATCTCCGAGAAGATCACCTTCACGTCCAGCTCCCGCAGTTGGTCGATGGTTTTCTTCAATTGGCTGGGGCTCGGTTCGATGCCATGGGCCGGCTCGACCACGGCGGTCACTTCCAGGCCGAACTCACGCAGCAGGTAGTCGTAGGCGGCGTGCACCGTGGCGACCCGCAATTGCGCATTGGGGGCTTGGGTCAGCTTCGCCAGGGCAGCGGCGCGCATCTGCCGCAGGCGCTTGCCATAGGCGCGGGCGTTCTGGGTGTAGGCCTTGGCATTGTCCGGGTCGAGCTTGCCCAACTCCCGCGCGATGTTATTGACCTGGGCGATGGAGGCGCTGATGGACAGGAAGGTGTGCGGGTTCACGACCTTGCCCGCGCCTCGGGCCGCCGTGCCGGTGGCGGCCAGCAGGGGCACGTTTTCGTTGGCCTCGATCACCTTCACGTTCGGGGTTTCGCTGGCGGCGATCATACGGTCGGCGAAGTCGTCATGGCCCACGCCGTTGAGCACGATCACGTCGAGGTCGCCGATACGCTTGATGTCTTCGGCCCGTGGTTCATAGGCGTGGGGATTGAAACCGGCCGGGATCAGCGGCACGACTTCGGCCTTGTCGCCGACGATGTTGGCCACGTAGCTGTAATACGGGTGCAAGGTGATGCCAATGCGCAGGCGCTTGGCTGTTTCGGCGTTCACCGGCGAGGTGAACAGGCAGGCCAGCAGGCCGATCAACAGCAGGCGCAGCAAGGGTCGGCGTTGGGATGCAATAGGCATGGGCAAACGGTCTTCTCTCGAATGAGGGCGTGGGGTCAGTGCCGGTGCTGGCGGGTTACGCCGGCATCGAATTGCGCGACGATCCGTTGCCAGCCGGCGGCGGACAACGCCGCGTCGTCCAGCGCGGTGGGCGTCGCGAGGCCAGTGCCGCGGTTGAGCCAGATGTCCGGGGCAGCGTCGGACGTTTCGCCGATGCGCATCAGAAACGAACCGGCCACGGACGGATTGGCACTGGCGCCGACGTAGGCCTGGTCCTGCAGTTGTTGCCAGGCGTGGCCACCGCGGCTGATGGAACTGGCGTCCTGGGCGAACGGCGCAAAGCCTTCTTCGGCCAGGGTTTGCGGGGCGGGCAGGGTGTGTTGGTCTTCGCGCAGCAAACGGATTTCATCCAGGGTCACCCGCAGGTCGGCATAGATGCCTTGCTCGGCGGCGCTGAGGTCGCGGCGGGCGTCGAGTTGGTTTGAGGCCACGTGAGGGGTGTCTTCGGTTTTGCCATGCCAGGCCACCACAGACCCGGCCACCAGCACGATGACCAGGCACAACAGCAGCACGTACAGGGTTTCATGGCCCGCGCCGGCGGGGCGGATGATTTGAGTCGTGGCGTTGCTCATGGGGCCTCGATGTCGGCTTGGTCGATTTCCACCACGTGGCCGGGGCCGGCGTCGAAGAGCACGTAGAATTCAGCGTTCGGTTTTTTGAACGTCAGTTTCGAGTCGGCACCGAGCTTGCCCGGGACGAGGATGGTTTCGTCATAACCGATCACGTCCAGGGTCACCCCAGGCGCACCGCTGCCGTCGGAAAAGCCACCCGTGCATTGGATCTGCTCGGCGTCGATGGCCTTGCACTCGCACATCGGGTTGTGGGCCAGGACGCTGGTGCTTGCGCCTGCGCAGAACAGCAGTGCCAAGCCCTTGGATAAAGCGCGGAAGGTCATTGTTTGGGTCCTTGGTTCTTCAGCCAGGCGACGGTGGCCGGGGAGGCCTGGTTCAGGGGAATGGAGGCTTGATGCATCGAACCGTCCCAGCCCTCGAGGGTTATCCACAGTTCGGCATCGGGCTGGGTCTTTGGCGGGACCGGCAACAAGGCGCCCATGCGATAGGGCGAGCCAAAGAAAATCACCCCGGCGGCCCGCAGGCTCCGGGGCTTGCCAATGCGCAGGTAGGTGGCCTTGACCTGGCCGATACAGCTTTGGCACAGGGCCGCGTTGAAGTGCTTCATCGGCCCGGCAGGCCCTTGGACCCGTGGGGCTTCGTTGCGAAATTCCGCCAGGCGCAGGCTCCAGGGACCGACCTGGACTTCGCCGACATCCCGTTCGCCAAGCCCGGCATCACCGCGGAACAGTGCGGCTTCGGAAAGGTATTTGGGCATGAACCCCAGGGGGATCAGCAGCAGTAACACGTTGAGGTGGAAGCGCCATTTATGCCAGAACAGGCTCAGGCGCGACGGTGATGACGCAGTATTGGACGGGTTCACAGGCTGCCCCCCGACGATTCACGGTGGACGGATGGTTGCAGTGCCTGGGCGATTCCGGCGCCACGGGTGGGTTTCTGGTTACGTTTGAAGGCATTGGCGGTGGCCAGGGCCGTGCGTTTGGTCCAGATCAGCAGCCCGCTGAGGACCATCATGCTCAGGACCAAGCCGAAGAAGAACCAGATAAGCTTGATCCAGAGGCCGCCGAAATCCCCGGTGTGCAAGGGCCGCATGGATTCGGTGACGAACTCCAGGGTCGTGCGGTCCGACAGCAGCCGTGAGGCGGCCACGTCGCCGTTGTAGGGGTTGATGGTGGCGGTCTGGAACATTAGCGGATACCAGCCGCGGCCGCCGATTTCCAGATGGCTATAGGCGTTGCTGGGAAGGTTGATGAAGCTCGCTTCCAGTCCCGGGATGCGCTGCTGGGCGATTTCGATGGCCCGGTCCAGGTTCAACTGCGGTGGCGCCTGGCCGTCAACGGCCAACGGAACGTTTTCACGGGCCACCACCGGGATGACCGGTTCGCTGGAAATGGAGATCTGGTTGTCGCCTAGCAAGGCCTGGATCAGGAACCAGGTGCCGGTGACGGAGATGACCGCGATGAACCAGATCGACCAGATACCGCTGAGCCGGTGGAAATCACCCCAGAAAATCCGCGCGCCATGGCGAATCCGCAGGGTCGGACGGAAGAAGCCTTTCCAGAAACGCTTGTAGACCACCAGCCCGGTCACCAGGGACGCGAGCAAGGGCAGGCCCAGGAACGACACCAGGTACCAGCCCCAGCTGTAGCCGTTGGTGAACGGCACCAGCCACCAGCCATGCAGGGCGCGGGTGAAGGCTTGGAAGTTGAACGTCGGTGCCGAGCCCTGGATGACGCCGCTGTACGGGTTGACGTAGACCGTGTCGGGGCGCCCGTCGGGGTAGGTCACGCCGACTTCCAAAGCAAAATGCGACTCGTCCGGGCGAATGATGCTTTGCACCTGGGTTTGCGGTTGGGCTTGCTTGATCGCGGCGATCACCTGGTCATAGCTGAGCAGCGGGGCATCGTCCGATGGCTTGCTGGCCCGCATGTCGGGGTTGGCCAGCCAGACGATCTCCTGGCTGACCACCGCCAGGGTGCCGGTGACGCAGACGATGAGCACGAAGAACCAGATGGGCAAGGCCAGCCAGCTATGGACCAGGAACCAGAGTTTGGAGCGGGATTTCTTCGACATGATTGAACGTCTTGATTCGATGAAAGGTTCCGTATTACGGGCTTCGCAACACCGTGAACCGAAAAAAGCAGACCGTGGCTTTTGCCGACGCGGCCTGCTGCATCTAATTAAGACGAACGAGCGATCGCAATCCTGAAGGGGAAGATGAAAGAAAATGTTTCGCGTTTAGTTTCGGTGTCTTTTGTGGCCAGGGAGCAAACCCCCTAGCCACAGGAACGGTCAGCCTTGTTGAAACATCTCCCTGGCCCGTTGCTCGATCTGTTCCTGGCTCAGGTCCTCCTTGTGTGTCGCGAGGAACCACAGGTGCCCATAGGGATCCTTCAAAGTGCCGGTGCGATCTCCGTAGAACTGGTCCTTGACCTCGGAAATCACCGTGCCACCGGCGGCAATGGCCTGGGCAAATGCGCTGTCCACGTCCTCGACATATAGATGTAAGCCGACCGATGGCGATTGGTCCGGGTTACTCAGGGGGCCTTGATCGCAAGGGGTGCCGAGCATGATCGGATAACCGTTGATCCGCAGTTCGGCATGCCCGATGCCCCCGTCCGGCATGGCCAGGCGCATGACCTCGGTGGCATTGAAGGCTTTTTTGTAGAAGTCGATGGCTTCGGCAGCTTTTTGAATGCCCAGGTAGGGGGTGATGTTATGGAAACCTTCGGGAATGGCATTGACGCCCATGACGTTTCTCCTTTTGTTATGGAGGCGAAGAGAGTCTTCGTCGATTTGCGCCTTTCCACTATAGGCCAGCGACTCTGGCTGGGCGCGGAGGCCGACGAACGCTTCACGGTTGTTCCAGTAGATGTGCCCCCGGCCCGTGTTGGCCCAATACGTCGCCCTGATTGCGCAGCGGACACGCTTCCATCGACAGGCATCCGCAGCCGATGCAGCCGTTGAGTCGATCACGCAGCGCCACCAATTGGTTAATGCGCTCGTCCAGGTCCCGGCTCCATTGCGCCGACAAGGTCTGCCAGTCGGCGGCCGTCGGGGCGCGGTTGTCTGGCAGGTTGTTTAACGCTTCGCCGATTTCCGCCAGGGGAATGCCCAGGCGCTGGGCGACCTTGATCAGCGCCACGCGACGCAATACCGCCCGTGGGTAACGACGCTGATTACCCGGGTTACGCGTGCTTTTGATCAGCCCCTTGGATTCGTAGAAGTGCAGGGCCGTGACCGTCACGCCGCTGCGGGCGGCCACTTGGCCGACGGTGAGCTCCTTGTGGATATCGATCTGCGTCATCGTTTCAATTCACTGCTTGACCTCAAGTTAACTAGAGGTTTTACCCTGCATGCTTTCGGATCGCAAGATCCGACTTACCTGCATAGGGGACCTTTCATGCAATCGCCAAGGAACAATCGCAGTTTCACCCAACTGATGGAGTTCGACATCGAACCTCAATGGCAGCACGCGCTGGTCACCGCCTTGTCGGAGCAGACCGAGCGCCTGGCCCGGGACCATCAGGGGTTCCTGAGTGCCAGTATCCAGGCCAGCGACGACGGTCGGCGTGTGCTCAATTATTTGCAGTGGCAAACCCGCGAGGCCGGCGAGGCGGCGCTTCGAAGTTTCGAAAGTGGCGAGCAGGATTTCTGGCAACTGATCCAGGCTCACCGAGCCAGAGCCGTGACGTTCGGTTCGTTCCAGGTGTTGCGCAACATCGAGCGCAGCCTGGACAACGCGCTGCAGTGCCAGTTGGTCGATTAAGCGCAACGGCTGATCCAGGCAGGCAATACCCACTATCGAGAGGGTTGATTTCTGCCGCGCAGGGCCGGCGGGTAGCCTTTGTTCATCGCCCAACTCCAGAACACCGGACACTCGCCATGAACCGTACCCTTGCCGTTTTGTTGCTCTTGACCGCCACCCTCCTGGGCGGCTGCGCCAGCTCTTCCCCGGAGCTGCGCCCCTACACCGCCGATGAGACCCGCGAGCTGGCCCTTGAAGCCTTGAATCGCCGTGGCCTGTCGTTCGAGGAATACCACGCGAAAAAAGCCGAGCTGCTTGGCTCGTCGCAGAAAAACGTGGGGTTCGACGATCAGGGCCAGATGAGTGCCGAGCAGGTCGTGCAACAGCCTGGCCGGTCCAGCTGAGGGACTGTACCGCTCAAAGTTTTGCCCAACTGTCCGTGGGTTTGGGTCAGGACGTGGGGTAGGGTCATGACTTGACTGACTGCCCCTGATGGACTGACCTGACATGACCCTTTCGCTTGACCTGCTGCTGGGCTTCGCCCTGTTTGCCCTGGTGACTTCGATCACGCCAGGCCCTAACAACACCATGTTGTTGGCCTCGGGTGTCAATTTCGGTTTCAACCGCACCATTCCGCACATGCTGGGTATTACCTGCGGCTTCTTTTCCCTGGTGCTGGCGGTGGGCCTTGGCCTGGGCGCGGTGTTCCAGACTTATCCACTGCTCTATACCGCGTTGCGCTACATCGGCGCGGCGTACCTGTTATACCTGGCGTGGAAAATAGCCCACTCCGGTCCGGTTTCGGAAGGTCAGCCGGGGAACAATACGCCGATCAGCTATTGGGGCGCGGCGGCGTTCCAATGGGTCAATCCCAAGGCCTGGATCATGGCCATTGGCGCCATTAGTACCTACACGCCACTCCAGGGTTATTTCTTCAATGTGCTGGTGATTGCGGCGGTGTTTGCCTTGATCAACCTGCCAAGCGTGAGCCTGTGGGTGGTGTGCGGCAGCCTGTTGCGCAACCTGTTGCGTGATCGTCGCTGGCTGCGTCTGTTCAACTGGGGCATGGCGCTGCTGTTGGTCGCTTCGATGTATCCGTTGTTGCTCGAAAGCATCAGTTGAGGGCTGAGCTTCGACGCGATGCCTGCTAAGCTCGCTGTTCAGGAGCGTTCCTACGCACTTTTAAACGAAGTCCGACTTCTTTAAGGTCTTTGATCAGGTATTGCTAGTCTCGAACCCAACGAGGGCGCCTGATCCCGGAGCAGGCTCTGCGAGTTTCCTATGAATAAACGTCCTTTGTATTTCGATTACGCCGCCACCACGCCGGTGGATGAGCGAGTCATCCGGGTCATGGTCGAGTGTCTGGGCTTTGACGGCAACTTTGGCAACCCGGCTTCCAGTTCTCATGCCTTCGGCCAGGAGGCCCGGCGCTCGGTGGAGCGTGCCCGCCAACAGGTGGCGCAATTGGTGGGTGCCCAGCCCGAACAGATCGTCTGGACGTCCGGCGCCACCGAATCCAATAACCTGGCCCTCAAGGGCGTGGCCCAGGCACGCAGTGGTTGCGCCGGCCATGTCATCACCAGCCTGATCGAGCACAAGGCGATTCTCGATACGGCGCGCCAGCTCGAAGAAAGTGGCGTTGCGGTTACCTGGCTGGCGCCGGACGCCGAGGGGCTGATCAGTCCGCAAGCGGTTCGCGAGGCGTTGCGCGAAGACACGTTCCTGGTCTCGCTGATGTTGGTGAACAACGAGCTGGGCACCGTCAACGACGTCATCGCCATTGGCGAGATCGTTCGCGAGCACGTGGCGCTGTTCCATGTGGACGCGGCCCAGGGCGCCGGCAAGGTGCAGATCGATCTGTCTCGCTGGCCGGTGGACCTGATGTCTTTTTCCGCGCATAAAATCTACGGCCCCAAGGGCATCGGTGCGCTTTACGTCGGCGACCGTGCCCGGCCACGGCTGTCGGCGCAGATTCATGGCGGCGGGCATGAAGGCGGTTTGCGTTCCGGGACCCTGGCGACCCATCAGATTGCAGCTATGGGTGCTGCATTCGAATTGGCCGCCACGGCATTCGACGAAGAACTCGTTAAAATCGCCCGGTTGCGCAATCGTTTGCTCGAGCCGCTGCTGGCGATGCCCGGTGTGCGGATGAACGGCAGTGCGAGCCGCCGGATCCCCCATACGCTGAGCCTGACGTTCAACGAAGGCGAGTTCAACCCGGCGACCTTGGGCGCATCGATTGCATTTTCCGCGACCTCGGCCTGCAATTCAGCGCAGAACACTCCGTCCCACGTGCTGCTGGCCCTGGGGCACGATGCCCGTGCCGCCGGTCGAACCATTCGCTTGAGCCTGGGACGCTTTACCACCGAGCAGGATATCGACGAGGCGGTGCGGCTGATCAAGGCGGCGTGCGCGACTGCGCCGGCGTTCTGGGCCACGACCCCCTAAGCCGAATTCGGCATCGAACAACAATATCAACGAGCAGGAGAAACAATGAGCACCGAGCCTTTGCCCCACGGACTGGTTCCCCAGCGCCTGGCCCGAATCCGCCAACTGATGAGCCGAGAGGGTATTCACGCGCTGCTGGTGCCATCGGCCGACCCGCACCTGTCCGAATACCTGCCGGGCTATTGGCAGGGGCGGCAGTGGTTGTCGGGCTTCCATGGTTCGGTGGGTACCTTGATCGTGACCGGCAGTTTCGCCGGTGTCTGGGCCGACAGTCGTTATTGGGAACAGGCCACCAAGGAGCTGGAGGGCAGCGGTATCGAGCTGGTCAAGCTGATTCCAGGCCAGCCCGGCCCCTTGGACTGGCTGGCCGAACAAACGCCTGAAGGCGGGGTGGTTGCGGTCGACGGTGCGGTCATGGCCGTGGCATCGGCCCGCACCCTGGGCGGCAAGCTCGCGGAGCGCGGCGCGCGGTTGCGCACCGACATCGACCTGCTCAAGGAAGTCTGGACTGATCGCCCAAGCTTGCCGGATCAACCGGTCTACGCCCATTTGCCACCCCAGGCGACCGTCAGCCGCGTCGAAAAACTCGCCAAGTTGCGCGAGTCCCTCCAGGAGCGAGGTGCCGATTGGCATTTCATCGCCACGCTCGATGACATCGCCTGGTTGTTCAACCTGCGCGGTGCGGATGTGTCATTCAACCCCGTGTTCGTTTCCTTTGCCTTGATCAGCCAGCAACAAGCAACGCTGTTCGTGGCCCTGGACAAGGTTGACGCAGCGCTGCGTGCCGTTCTGGAGCAGGACGGCGTGACCCTGCGCGATTACAGCGAAGCCGCCGCCGCGTTGCGTGAAGTGCCGGACGGCGCGAGCCTGCAGATCGATCCGGCGCGGGTGACGGTCGGCTTGCTGGATAACCTGGGCAGCGGCGTGAAATGGGTCGAAGGGCTCAATCCAACGACGCTGGCCAAGTCCCGCAAAAACCTGGCCGACGCCGAGCACATTCGTCGGGCCATGGAGCAGGACGGCGCGGCGCTCTGTGAATTCTTCGCCTGGCTGGAAGGGGCTTGGGGGCGTGAGCGCATCACCGAGCTGACCATCGACGAGCACCTGACTGCCGCTCGCACGCGTCGGCCGGACTTTGTCTCCCTGAGTTTCAACACCATCGCTGCCTTTAACGCCAACGGCGCGATGCCCCATTACCACGCCACGGAAGAGGCCCATGCGGTCATTGAAGGTGATGGCCTGTTGCTGATCGACTCCGGGGGCCAGTACCTGGGGGGCACCACTGACATCACCCGCATGGTGCCAGTCGGAACACCCACCGCCGAGCAAAAACGTGACTGCACCCGCGTGCTCAAGGGGGTGATTGCCCTGTCCCGGGCCAAATTTCCGCGGGGCATTCTTTCGCCCTTGCTCGATGCCATCGCCCGTGCGCCGATCTGGGCGGAGCACGTCGATTACGGCCACGGCACCGGTCATGGCGTTGGCTATTTCCTCAATGTCCACGAAGGCCCGCAGGTGATTGCCTATCAAGCCGCTGCCGCGCCGCAAACGGCGATGCAGGCCGGCATGATCACCTCGATCGAACCGGGCACTTATCGTCCCGGCCGCTGGGGTGTGCGCATCGAGAACCTGGTGTTGAACCGTGAAGCCGGAAGCAGCGAGTTCGGCGAGTTCCTTGAGTTCGAAACCCTGACCCTGTGCCCGATCGACACCCGCTGCCTGGAGCCTTCGCTGCTGACCCAGGATGAAAAAGACTGGTTCAACGCCTACCACGCCGAGGTTCAGCGTCGGTTGAGTCCGTTGCTGGACGGTGACGCGTTGCAGTGGCTCAACACTCGAACGATGGCGATTTGAGGTAGAGGATCAGGCGAGGGCTTCACGGACGAAGTCCAGCCGATCCTGGCCGAAGAACAGCTCGTCGCCGACAAACATGCTCGGGGCGCCGAACACGCCTCGTCCGATGGCTGCTTCGGTGGCGCTCTTGAGGGCTTGCTTGACCTGCTCGTCGTTCGTCAGGGCCAGCACAGAGTCGGCGTCGAAACCGCCTTCGTTCAGGACCGCTGCGACAGTCGCCGGGTCATTGAGGTTGCGGGCGTCCACCCAAAAGGCGCGGAACAGGCAATCGACGAAGGCCTCGAAGCGTTCGGGATGGCGCAGTTGCATGCCGGTCACCGCGCGCATCAGCAGCAGTGTATTGATGGGGAAGTGTGGATTGAACTGGAAGGCGACGCCGTAGCGTTTGGCGAAGCGATTCAGGTCCTTGAACAGGTAAGGGTTCTTGGCCGGCACGGTCGCCGGCGATGCGTTGCCGGTTGCCTTGAAGACGCCGCCCAGTAACATTGGGCGATAGATCAACTGGGCGTTTGTCTGTGTACACAGCGTCGGCAACTGGGTATAGGCCAGGTACGTGGTCGGGCTGCCGAGGTCGAAGTAAAACTCCACCGATTTGCTCATGGTATCTGCTCTCTTGTTGTTGTGAGGGGAGGGGTTACCAGCGTTCGTTCCAGGGGCGCAGGTCCAGCTCGAAGGTCCAGGCGTCGCGAGGTTGGCTGTGCAGATACCAATAGCTGTCGGCGATGTGTTCAGGGTTCAGGATGCCGTCCTGATCCTTGGTGGCATATTTTTCCGGGAAATTCTCGCGGATGAAGTCAGTGTCGATAGCGCCATCTACCACCACATGGGCCACATGGATATTCAGCGGTCCCAGCTCCCGGGCCATGCTTTGGGCCAGTGCGCGGATGCCATGTTTGGCGCCTGCGAATGCAGCGAACCCCGAAGCGCCACGCAATCCCGCCGTTGCCCCGGTAAACAGGATGGTTCCGCGCTGGCGCTTGACCATGCGCTTGGCCACTTCCCGTGCATTGAGAAAACCTGAGAAACAGGCCATCTCCCAAATCTTGAAATACTTGCGTGCGGTTTCTTCGAGGATGCTGCAGGGGACGTTGGCGCCGATGTTGAACACAAAGGCTTCGATGGGGCCGATCTGGTTCTCGATTTGCTCGATGAGTGCGATCACATCGTCTTCTTTGCGTGCATCACAGGCAAACCCATGGGCTTCGCCGCCTTCGGCGCGAATACCATTGACCAGCGGCTCGAGTTTGTCGGCGCTGCGACGGGTCACACAGGCCACAAAACCTTCCTGTGCAAAGCGTTTGGCAATCGCTCCGCCGGTGGCATCGCCCGCGCCAACAACCAGTACGACCTTCTTGTTATTCATGGTCAGCCTCATTGGTAAACGGTCGTTAACTAAACGGACGTTATGCTAAGATCCGGCAAGCGTCAAGGTGAGGAATCAGGGGCAGGACCATGCGTTATTCAGCCAATCACAAAATGGAAACCCGCGAGAAACTACTCGCCAGCAGTGCCGTGTCCGCCAAGAAATCAGGTTTCTCTACGGTCGGTGTCGACGGCCTGATGAAAGCGATCGGGTTGAGCGGCGGTGCGTTCTATAGCCACTTCTCGTCCAAGGATGAGCTGTTCAAGGCCATTGTCGAGCGGGAGTTGGCTCAAAGTCTGGATCGCTTGAGCGGCGACGGTGCCATGGACTCCGTGAAGCTGGAGCGCTGCCTGAAGCAGTACTTGAGCATGAGTCATGTCGAGCAGCCCGAGGCGGGATGTGCCTTGCCGGTGCTGGGCGCCGAGATTGCGCGGTCGGATATGGCGGTGAGGGAGGCGGCCCAAACGTGGATCTGTCGTCTGCACGAAAGTTGGGCGCGGATATTGGGAAGCGACAGCCTGGCCTGGGCCATCCTGTCTCAATGCGTGGGAGCCTTGGTTGTTGCGCGGATGCTGGTCACGCCGCAGGTCCAGCGTGAGGTCCTGAAGTCCAGCCATGAGGAAATCAGTCGGCGAATCGCCGAGCAAGGGCTCGACTAAGATCGCTTATTTGCAGATGACGATCATGCTGCGGCTGGTATAGCCGGCGGGATTGAGCCCGAAGGGATAATCCCCGGGCTCTTCGACGGCGTCCCCAGACTTGGCAATGACCTTGTAACCCTTGGGGGCACATGAGTTGGCGGCGCTGGCGGCGCACTGCTCCCAGGATGAGGACAGGCCGGAGCAGTTGATGTGCAGACCTTTTTTGCCGCGCTTGACTTCAGTTTTCGATGTCGCCGCACAGCCCGCTACTGCAAGTACGGCGATCAGTATCAAAATTCGTTTCATTCCCGTCCTTATAATCGCCGTGGATCTTGTGTCCGCGTACGATCGTGTTCGCTCTTGCGTGAAGCGTTCATGACGTCCTGTATGAAAAAATCCATGTCTGACATTGGGTTACTGGTCTAAACATGGCCTAAATGCGCGGCAAATGCCAGACCTTCGTTAAATCCTGCTTCAATCTGCCGCGACAGCAGGCTTTGCGGTGTTGGCCATGGTCAGCGTCGCGCCCACCGAAGCGAGGATGATGCAGGTAATGGCCATCCATTGGGCCAGGGACAAGTACTCCTGAAGAAAGACGAGCCCCGACAAGGCCGCGATTGCCGGTTCGACGCTCATCAATGTGCCGAAGGTGCGGGCAGGCATTCGAGTCAGGGAGATCATTTCCAACGTATAGGGCAGGGCTGTGGACAGGATGGCGACACCAATGGCGATTGGAATCAGACTCGGTGTGAGCAATGCGGCGCCCGCGTGAATAATGCCGATCGGAGCGACAAACAGGGCTGCGATCATGACCCCCAATGCGGCTGTCTGTACGCCATTGTCCGCACCGGCTTTCTGACCAAACAAGATGTACAACGCCCAGCAGAAACCGGCACCCAGCGCGTAGCCGGCGCCCACCAGGTCAATACCGGTACTGGTCGCGCCGGTCGGTATGAGCAGCAGCAGGCCAACCACTGCCAGGGCAATCCAGAGAAAGTCGATTGCCCGGCGCGAGGCGTAAATGGCGACTGCCAGAGGCCCGGTAAATTCCAACGCAACGGCAATGCCCAGTGGAACGGTGCGAACCGACATATAGAAGAGGAAGTTCATACCGCCCAGTGCCATCCCGTAGACGATCACCGTGCGCAGGGACTGGGCGGTGAGCTTGGCGCGCCAGGGGCGTAGCATTAACAGCATGATCAGGCTGGCGAAAATGAGTCGCAGCGTCGTAGTGCCTTGTGCACCCACTACCGGGAACATGCTTTTGGCGAGGGAGGCTCCTCCTTGAATGGAAGCCATGGCTATTAATAGCAAGGCAACCGGATATAGGGTGGAGGCCAGGCTGCGATGTGGAGGGGGTGTCATTACGAAGTGTCGTCCAGAATAAAGGCGGGGGAGGCTGCGTTGAGCAGTATATTGCGCATATGCAGCGATTCCGTCTATATACCGGGCATATTTAAGTGTCATTCTGGGCTATAGGTAGAAAGATCAAATTAAGGGTTGACGGCAGATTCTGGACGTCTATAATTCGCCCCACTTCCGGCGCAGTCGAAACGGAAAACTCCTTGAAATTCAATGAGTTAAGTAAGTTTCGAAGGGGGGTGGCTTCAGTTCATCGAAGCCTGGAAGGAGCAGATAGAGCAGTGTTGTTTGGCTCTATCAGCGGTTCGATCTTCTCGGTCGAAAGCGGTGAAAAA
>NZ_JBDGLI010000033.1:0-28246 GCF_057655955.1 Pseudomonas sp. Soil_N_39 | reverse complement strand
CGCGGCTAACCCGGCATCCATGCCGGGTTGCCCACTGCGCAATACCTTCGTTCAGCCATCGTGGTTAACGGGGCGCCGAAATCAACGTCCACCACGAGGCGGCCTGATAGCCGACCTGGCTCTTGGCGAGACCGCGTTTCTCCTGTGGGAGCGAGCTTGCTCCCGCTTGAGTGCGCAGCGCTCATCGCTTTTTTGGGGCCGCTGCGCGCCCCAGCGGGAGCAAGCTCCCTCGCCACAGGACCGTGCCGCTCCCAAAACCCTTGTGGGTCTCCATCATCACCGCAAGCTGAGCCACCGCTATCGCGAGCAAGCTCGCTCCCACAGGGGATTGGCGCAGGGCATCAATTCTTGCAGCACCCCGACGCCAGTTCCTTGAGGATCGGGCAATCCGGGCGGTGGTCGCCGTGGCAGTGCTCTACCAGGTCCTGCAAGGTGTCGCGCAGTTCGGCCAGTTCGCGGATTTTCTGGTTCAGCTCATCGATGTGTTGCCGGGCCAGGGCCTTGACGTCGGCGCTGGCGCGTTGGCGGTCTTGCCAGAGGGTCAGCAGTTTGCCGACTTCTTCCAGGGAGAACCCCAAGTCGCGGGAGCGCTTGATGAACGCCAGGGTGTGCAGGTCATCAGTGCCGTAGATCCGATAGCCGCTGTCGGTGCGATGGGCAGCCCTGAGCAGGCCGATGGATTCGTAATAACGGATCATTTTCGCGCTCAGGCCGCTCTGGCGGGCCGCTTGGCCGATGTTCATCGCTTGTCCTCCAACTGCTTGGGTGTCCAGAACTTCAACAGTAGCGCATTGCTCACCACGCTGACGCTTGACAGCGCCATGGCCGCGCCGGCCAGCACCGGGTTGAGCAAACCGAACGCCGCCAGGGGGATGCCGATCAGGTTGTAGACGAACGCCCAGAACAGGTTCTGACGGATCTTGGCGTAGGTCTTGCGGCTGATGTCCAGCGCCGCCGGCACCAGTCGCGGATCGCCGCGCATGAGGGTGATGCCCGCGGCATGCATCGCCACGTCGGTGCCGCCGCCCATGGCAATGCCGATGTCGGCGGCTGCCAGGGCCGGGGCGTCGTTGATGCCGTCGCCGACCATCGCCACCACCGAATGGCGCTTCAATTGTTGGACGATGGCGGATTTATCCGCCGGCAATACCTCGGCATGGACATTGGATATCTCCAGCGCCTGGGCCACGACCCGGGCACTGCCTTGGTTGTCGCCGGTGAGCAGATGGCTGGCGATGTGCTGTTCATTCAAGGCCTGTACGGCGGCGAGAGCGCCAGGCTTGAGGGTGTCACCGAAGGCGAACAGGCCCAGCACCCGCGGCGCCGCGCCTTGTTCGATCAACCAGGACAACGTGCGGCCTTCTGTTTCCCAAGCCTGTGCCGACTCGGCTAGCGAACCTGGGACCAGGCCCAGTTCGTCCAGCAGCCGGCGATTGCCCAAGGCCAGGCGGCGCCCGTCGAGGCTGCCGGCAATGCCACGTCCGGCCAGGGACTGGCTGTCGCTGACATCCGGCACATCCAGGCCGCGCTCGGTGCAGGCGTCCAGTACCGCTTTGGCGAGCGGGTGTTCGCTGCCGCGTTGCAGCGCGCCGGCCATTTTCAGCAGCGCGTCTTCACCACCGTCCAGGGCGGTCAAGTGGGCGATGCGCGGCGTGCCGGAGGTCAGGGTGCCGGTCTTGTCGAACACCACGGTCGTGACTTCATGGGCGCGCTCCAGGGCCTCGGCATCCTTGATCAGAATGCCGTGGCGCGCAGCCACGCCGGTGCCGGCCATGATCGCCGTGGGCGTCGCCAGACCCAGGGCGCAGGGGCAGGCGATCACCAGCACCGCAACGGCGTTGATCAGCGCCGTTTCCAGTGGCGCACCGTAAAGCCACCAGACGATCAACGTCGCCAAGGCCAGTACCAGCACCACCGGGACGAAGACCTGGCTGACTTTATCCACCAGTTTCTGGATCGGCGCCTTGGCGGCCTGGGCGTCTTCCACCAGGCGGATGATGCGCGCCAGGACGGTTTCGGTGCCCAAGGCTTGCGTGCGGACCAGCAGCCGGCCTTCGCCGTTGATGGCGCCGCCGGTGACCTTGTCGCCGGGTTGCTTGGGCACCGGCAGGCTTTCGCCGCTGATCAGCGCTTCGTCGGCGTGGCTCTGCCCTTCCAGCACTTCGCCGTCCACCGGGAAGCGTTCGCCGGGCTTGACCAGCACCAGGTCATTCAAGCGTAGGGCGCTGATGGCAACGTCCCGTTCCTGGCCCTCGATCACTTGGATCGCACGCTCCGGGCGCAAGGCTTCGAGGGCGCGGATGGCGCTGGCGGTCTGGCGTTTGGCGCGGCTTTCCAGGTATTTGCCAAGCAACACCAGGGCGATCACGACGGCCGAGGCCTCGAAGTACAGGTGCGGCATGCTGCCGGGACGGGCGATCACCCATTCATAGACGCTCAAGCCGTAGCCGGCGCTGGTACCCAGGGCCACCAGCAGGTCCATGTTCCCGGCACCGGCCCGCAGGGCCTTGAAGGCGGCGACGTAGAAACGTGCACCGAAGATGAATTGCACCGGTGTCGCCAAGGCGAACTGCACCCAGGCCGAGAGCATCCAATGCACGCCGAATGGTTCCAGCAGCATCGGCAGCACCAGCGGCACGGACAGTAGAATCGCTAGCACCAGTGCCAGGCGTTCACGGTTCAGACGCTTGCTTTGCGTGTCGGCGACCTGCTCGGCCTGCCAGACCGTGGCGTTATAGCCGGCGCGCTTGACCGCATCGATCAGGGTTTGCCCATCCACCTGGCCGAGCAGTTCGAGGTGGGCGCGCTCGTTGGCCAGGTTGACGCTGACGCTGTTCACGCCGTCGACCTTGCCCAGGGCCCGTTCGACCCGGCCGACACAGGAAGCGCAGGTCATGCCTTGGATGTTCAATTCCAGGGTGTGCACGGGAACGCTATAGCCCGCCTGCTCGACGGCCTGCTTCAAGGCCGGCAGGCTGCCTTCGGGGGCCTGGACACGCGCCAGTTCCGTCGCCAGGTTGACGCTGACGGCGCTGGCACCGGCGACTTTGCTCAAGGCCCGCTCGACCCGCCCGGCGCAGCTGGCGCAGGTCATGCCGGCAATGGGTAGATCGAATGTGGTGGATTCGGACATCGGTCGGGCTCCCTGTAGTGAATGACTACAGGATCAACCTTGCCATGTTGGCAAGGTCAAGCGCCAATCTCCTGTGGGAGCGAGCTTGCTCGCGATAGCGGGAGGTCAGTCGACATCAATGTTGATGTCAGGCCGTCATCGCGAGCAAGCTCGCTCCCACAGGGGCTCGCAGCCACAAAGATGAGTGGCGTGTCAGTAACCGAGGCCGGCCGATTTGAGGAACATGCCTTCCTGGGTCATGGCGATGCGGAATTTCAAGATGTCGCCGGCCTTGAGGGTGATGTTCTGCGACCCTGGGGCGAGCATGCCCGGATTGCAACCCGGCGCCTGCCCCGGCAGCAACTTCAGGCGCAAGGAAAACTGGCCCGGCGGCAGGTTGAACGAGGTGCTTTGCTCCTGGAACAGCCTGGCCGAGAGCTGATCCTGGATGTAGATGCCAATTTCGCAATTGGTCGACACTTCCAGGCGTTCGCGGGAAATGATCACCACGCCGTAGTCTTCGCCGGCGGCCGAGGCCTGGGGCACCACCGCTGAAAAACCGAGCATGCAAAACAGGCTGAACGCTGACCAGCGCATGGCTGAACCTCCGGTGTTAAATCCTTGATGTGTGCAGCTTGGCTGAGGGCGATGCCGATTGCCAGCCCGGCAGTTTTTGTCAGAACTTGACCTTGCCATGATGGCAAGCTTGAGACTGGCGCCAACCTCAATTCCAAGGAGTCATCTCATGCAAACATTCAATGTTCAGGGAATGTCCTGCGGCCACTGCGTCAAGGCCATCACCCAGGCTGTCCAGGCCAAGGACCCGACGGCCGATGTGCAAGTCGACTTGGGTGCCAAGACCGTCCGGGTCCAGAGCTCATTGGCGGCCGATGCCGTGCTCGCGGCCATCCAGAAGGAGGGCTATGAGGTCAGTCCTGCTTGAAGTTTTTTAATCGTTAGCGACCTATCGGAATGTTCAAGCGCGCCCGGCACGGCTAGACTGTCGGGCTGTCGAACGACGCCTGAGCTGGACGCCCGATGAACCTCCGTATCATTCTGATTCTTGGCGCCTTGAGCGCTTTCGGTCCCTTGGCGATCGACTTCTACCTGCCCGCCTTTCCGGCGATGGCCACCGCCTTCGGGACTGACGAAAAACACATCCAGTTGACCCTGGCGGCCTATTTCCTCGGTTTGTCCATTGGGCAACTGGCCTATGGGCCGGTGGCGGATCGCTTCGGCCGGCGCATTCCGCTGCTGACTGGCGTCGGCCTGTTCACCCTGGCGTCCCTGGCCTGCGCCTATGCGCCGAGCCTCGAATGGCTGATCGGCGCCCGCTTCGTCCAGGCCCTCGGCGGATGCGCCGGGATGGTGATTTCCCGGGCCGTGGTCAGCGACAAATGCGACGCGGTGGGCTCGGCCAAGGTGTTTTCGCAGTTGATGCTGGTGATGGGCCTGGCGCCGATTCTCGCGCCGATGTTGGGCGGGTTGCTGGTGAACCTGCACGGCTGGCAGTCGATTTTCATTGCCCTGACCCTGTTCAGCGCGCTGGCGGCAACGGCCGTGGCCTTGTGGTTGCCGGAAAGCTTGCCGGACCATGTGCCTCGACCACCCTTGTCGGGCGCGTTGCGCCAGTACGGCCGGTTACTGACCGATTCGGTCTATCTCGGTCATGCGTTGACGGGGGGCATCGCTATCGCTGGGATGTTTGCCTACATCGCCGGTTCGCCTTTTGTATTCATCAAGCTTTATGGCGTGCCCGCCGAGCATTTCGGTTGGCTGTTCGGCACCAACGCGGCGGGGTTCATCCTGGTTGCCCAGGTCAACGCCCGGCTGCTGTCCAAGCGCGGCCCGGCGTTCCTGCTGAGCCGCGCGGTGTGGGTCTACCTGGGCGCCGGGCTGAGCCTGCTGGCGGTCAGCTCATTGCAACCTGCGCAGTTGTGGCCGCTGCTGATCCCGCTGTTTATCTGCATCGCCAGCCTGGGTTGCATCCTTCCCAATGCCTCGGCCTGCGCCATGAACGGGCAGGGCGCACGGGCCGGCAGTGCTTCGGCCATGCTCGGATGCCTGCAGTTTTCGGTCGCGGCGGGCGCCGCCGCGCTGGTCGCCGCGTTGCATGACGGCACCGCAGTGCCGATGGCCTTGGTCATCAGTCTCTGCGGGTTATTGGTGGTGTGTGCCGCCATGCTTACCCGTCGCCTGCAAAATGCCCGGGCATTGGCCCAGGCCAGTCGCGAGGGCTGACTCAGCCGGCCGCGCGCTGCTGCTGTTCGGGGAAATGATGGGGGGCGTGGATCCGCGCTTGCAAGGTCGTGGCGAAAGCCTGGGCTTCGGCCTCGGTACGAAAGGTGACGACGTGCTGGTCAAGACGCACTTGCCATTGGGATTTTGCCACTTCTTTTATCAGGATCTTCATTGCTGACCTCCTCACGAAAAGATTACGTTGCAAAGGCCTCGAGTGTAGACCCGAATGCGATCGCAATTGTGACAAGGATCAATTCTCGGACTGACGGTGCAGTTCCAGGTTGATGCAACACCTGTGGGAGCGAGCTTGCTCGCGATAGCGGTGGACCCGCCGACATCAATGTTGCCTGACCTGGCCCCATCGCGAGCAAGCTCGCTCCCACAGGATTGTTTGCAGGGCTACTGCCCAGTGCAGTCAGAAGCTTTCAAGCACAATCTTGCCCTTGGCCTTGCCGCTTTCCAGCAAGGCATGGGCCCGGCGCAGGTTCTCGGCGTTGATGGTGCCGAAATGTTCGCCCACCGTGGTCTTCAGCGTGCCGGCGTCGATCAGGGCAGCCACACGGTTGAGCAGTTTGTGTTGTTCAAGCATGTCAGCCGTTTCGAACAGCGAGCGGGTGTACATGAACTCCCAATGCAACGACAGGCTCTTGCGCTTGAGCTTGGTCACGTCCAGCGCCTTGGGATCGTCGATCAGCGCCAGTTTGCCCTGGGGCGCGAGGGCTTCGACCAACTGATCCAGATGCTGGTCGGTCTGGGTCAGGCTGGCGACGTGAGTCACCTGGGGCTGGCCTGCTTCTTTCAATACGTCGCTCAAGGGGCGGCTGTGGTCGATCACCAGGTCGGCACCCAGGCTGCGCACCCATTCCTGGGTTTGCGCACGGGACGCGGTGCCAATCACCTTCAGCCCGGTGAGTTGGCTGGCCAGTTGCGTCAGGATCGAGCCCACGCCACCCGCGGCGCCGACGATCAACAGGCTCTGGCCCTGGTCGTCCTGGCCTTCCTGGATGTGCAGGCGTTCGAACAACAATTCCCAGGCGGTGATGGCCGTCAGCGGCAGCGCCGCCGCGTCGGCGAAACCGAGGGTCTTGGGCATGTGGCCGACAATGCGCTCATCCACCACGTGCAATTCGCTGTTGCCACCGGCCCGGGCGATGGAGCCGGCGTAGAACACCTTGTCCCCGGCCTTGAACAGCGTGACCTCGCTGCCTACCGCCTTGACCACGCCGGCCACGTCCCAGCCCAGCACCTTGGCGACGCCATCTTCGGGCTGGACGTTCTGGCGGACCTTGGTGTCCACCGGGTTGACCGAAATGGCCTTGACCTCCACCAGCAGGTCCCGGGGACCGGCAACCGGTTCCGGCAGCTCGATGTCTTGGAGCGATTGCGGGTCGGTGATGGGCAATGAGTGGTAGTAGGCGATGGCTTTCATGAAGCGGCTCCGTGAGGTGAGTTTCGATGAAGGTCATATTTAGCTATTTATCGCCGAGATAAAACCGGCTAAAACAACAGGCTCTTTCAATGCTTTTTTGATAATGGAGGCGTGATGCTGCGCTTCGATGACTTGCAATTGTTTGTCCGGGCGGCGGACTTGGGCAGTCTGTCGGCCGCGGCCAGGGTCATGGACCTGTCGGCGGCGGTGGCCAGTGCCGCGTTGAAACGGATCGAGCTGCACCTTGGCGCGCGGCTGTTGGCCCGCTCCACCCGTAGCCTGCGCCTGACAGCGGAAGGCGAGGGTTTTCTCGAATATGCCCGGGCCGCGTTGAGCAGCCTTGACGAAGGGCGGCGGTTGTTGACCAGTGGCCAGGATCAGGTCAGCGGGGTGTTGCAGTTGTCCGCGCCGTCAGACCTGGGACGCAACTTGCTGTTGCCCTGGCTGGATGCGTTCCAGCGCGAGCACCCGGGACTGACGGTGCGGCTGCTGCTGGGCGATCGCATGGCCGACCTGTTCAAGCAGCCGGTGGACATCGCCCTTCGTTATGGCGAGCCGGAAGATTCGAGCCTGGTGGCCTTGCCCGTCGCCCCGGATAACCGTCGGGTGCTGTGTGCATCACCGGATTATCTGGCGCGCCAGGGCGAACCCCATCAGTTGGAACAACTGGCCCAGCACAACTGCCTGTTGTACATGCTGGGCAGCCGGGTCCATGACCGATGGGGTTTTCATGACGGCAAACGGGAGGTGAGCCTCACCGTCAGTGGCGACCGTTTCAGTGATGACGCCGATGTGGTACGCCGCTGGGCGGTGGCGGGGGCCGGGATTGCCTACAAATCGTGGCTGGATGTGTCCACCGATGTGCTGGCCGGGCGTTTGAAAATCCTCTTGCCGCACCTGCAATGCGAACGCGCGCCCCTCAATTTGCTGTGTGCCCACCGGGCGCAATTGAGCAAACCCATCAATCTTCTGCGGGACATGCTCCAGGCCCGCTGTGCTGAGTTGACGGCTCGATTTCCACTCCCGACGGGGCCCGGCCATTAGTCGCGCGCAAATAGAGAATTTTCCCTCATGAACAATCGCCTCCAAAGGTTTCCGGAGGACAGGAAAGCTCGATAGTCGCGCTTATACTAGCGACCGCCTGCGCCAGAGCAGTAGACGAATGATTCAACAGGGAGTGAATACATGGAACATGCACCTTGCATCAGCCAGATCGCCACGCTGCTGGCTGACCCCAAGCGCAGCGCAATGATGTGGGCCTTGATGGACGGCACGGCCCGCCAGGCCGAGGAGTTGGCGTTGCTCGCCGGGTTGTCGCCGTCCTCGGCCAATGCGCACCTGGGGCGTCTGTCCGCCGGAGGCCTGTTGAAAGTCGAAGCCCGGGGCCGCAAGCGGTTTTTCCGCCTGGCCGCGCCTGAAATCGGCGCAGCCGTCGAAGCGCTGGCCAGCGCGACCCTGGTCAGTACGCCACGGCAGATTCCGGATGTCTTCAAGCGCCGGGTCATGCCGACCAAGGCCCCGTCGGCCCCCGCTTCGTTGATGCGGGCCAGGCTGTGCGACGATCACCTGGGGGGAACCCTGGCGGCCGACCTTTACCAGCGCCTGCTCGACGCCGGGTGGATCGAGCAGTTCGAACAACGGGTGGTCGTCACGCACAAGGGCGCCAATCAATTGGCCGAGCGTGGCCTGTTCATCCAGGCCCTGGCCCATCGCAATGCCCGTGTTGCCTGCCCCTGCCCGGACTGGAGCGAGCGACGTCCGCACCTGGGTGGCGCGCTGGGGGCGGCGTTGCTGCAACTGTTCATGCAGTCGGGTTGGCTGACCTTGCCCAACGATTCGCGGGCCTTGCAGGTAACGACGCTCGGCCAACAGGAAATCCACCGGTTCGCCCGGCAGGATGCCGTGGAGATGGCGTTCTAGGGAACGCTCCTGGCGCGTCGCTCAGGGCTGTCGACAGGTCGTATTCAGCAATCGCCACCCGTAAGGTTCGCGCACACTCGGTCCGGGGAAATCATCGGATTGGGGAGGTAGCATGGACATTCACGGTTACAGCGCGGCGGAACGCTTGGAGCGGTTACCCATCAGCGGGTATCACCGGGTGATTTTCATCATCATCGCCCTGGCGTTTTTCTTCGACTCCATGGACCTGGCGATGATGACGTTCCTGCTGGGCTCGATCAAAGCCGAGTTCGGCCTGAGCACCGCCCAGGCCGGTCTGCTCGCCAGCTCCAGCTTCTTCGGCATGGTGCTGGGGGCGTCGCTGTCGGGCATGCTGGCCGATCGTTTCGGGCGCAAACCGGTGTTCCAATGGAGCATCGTGTTGTGGGGCATTGCCAGCTACCTGTGCTCCACCGCCCAAGACGTGGAGACCTTGACGTTGTTTCGCGTCCTGCTGGGCATCGGCATGGGCATGGAGTTTCCGATTGCCCAGTCGATGCTCTCGGAGCTGATCCCGGCCAAGCGTCGAGGGCGCTACATCGCCTTGATGGACGGCTTCTGGCCGCTGGGTTTCGTGGCGGCGGGGGTGCTCTCGTATTTCCTGCTGCCGGTGATCGGCTGGCGCGACATCTTCCTGGTGCTGGCGGTGCCGGCGGTGTTTGTCCTGGCGATTCGCTTCTTCATTCCCGAGTCGCCGCGCTGGTTGGAGCAGGCCGGTCGGGGGGACGAAGCGGACGCGGTGCTCAAGCGTATTGAAGACAAGGTCCGGGCCTCGCTGGGACGGCGCGACCTGCCGGAGCCGATCCGCCTGCCCAGGGTCGAGAGTGTGCCGGGCAATTTCTTTTCGGCCCTGGCGCAAATCTGGTCGCCGCTGTATCGCCAGCGCACGATGATGATCTGGAGCGTCTGGTTCTTTGCCTTGCTCGGTTTCTATGGCCTGACGTCCTGGCTCAGCGCGTTGTTGCAGCAGTCGGGGTTCGCCGTGACCCAGTCGGTGTATTACACCGTGCTGATTTCCCTGGGCGGGATTCCCGGCTTCCTGATGGCGGCCTGGCTGGTGGAGCGTTGGGGGCGTAAGCCGGTGTGCATCATCACGTTGCTGGGCGGCGGGGTGATGGCGTTTCTGTATGGGCAGAGCGCGGTGTTTGGCGGCAACGTCGGCTTGTTGATCGGCACCGGGCTGCTGATGCAGTTTTTCCTGTTTGGCATGTGGGCGGTGCTCTACACCTACACGCCGGAGCTGTACCCCACCTCGGCCCGGGCCACCGGCTCGGGCTTTGCTTCGGCGGTAGGTCGTATCGGTTCGCTGCTTGGCCCATTGGTGACCGGCCTGGTGTTTCCCATCACCGGCCAGGGCGGTGTGTTCGCCCTGGGCGCGCTGTGCTTCGCCGTGGCGGCGGGGGTGGTCTGGTTGTTCGGGATGGAGACGCGGGGCAAGACACTGGAGGAGTTGAGCGAAGCGCCCGTCGCCGACTAAACACCTTCCTCTGTGGGAGCGAGCTTGCTCGCGATAGCGGTCCGGCATCCAACATCGCTGTCGACTGATACACCGCCATCGCGAGCAAGCTCGCTTCCACAATTGAATCTGCGTCCAACCGGGGATGTGCAGGCGATCAAAACCTGTGGAAGCGAGCTTGCTCCCACAGGGTTGATTGTCGGCTTTAGGGTTTTACTAGTCGCGCATCCAGGCTGTTCTGCGCCAGGCGTTTGGCCTGGTCTTGGGTCATGCCCAGGTGGGTGTGCAGGGCGTGGAAGTTCTCGGTGACGTAGCCGCCGAAGTACGCCGGGTCATCGGAATTCACCGTCACCTTCACGCCGCGCTCGAGCATGTCGAGGATGTTGTGCTGCGACATGTCGTCGAACACGCACAGCTTGGTGTTGGACAGCGGGCAGACGGTCAATGGAATCTGCTCGTCGATGATCCGCTGCATCAGCCGCTCATCTTCGATGGCCCGCACGCCATGGTCGATGCGCTGGATCTTCAGCAGGTCGAGGGCTTCCCAGATGTACTCGGGCGGACCTTCTTCGCCGGCGTGGGCGACGGTCAGGAAGCCTTCGTTGCGTGCGCGGTCGAACACGCGCTGGAACTTGCTCGGTGGATGGCCCATTTCCGAACTGTCCAGGCCCACGGCCACGAAGGCCTCGCGGAATGGCAGCGCTTGATCGAGGGTTTTCTCGGCTTGTTCTTCGCTCAGGTGGCGCAGGAAGCTCAGGATCAGGCCGCTGGTGATGCCCAGTTGCTGCTCGCCGTCCTTGAGGGCGGCGGCGATGCCGTTGAGCACCACTTCGAACGGGATGCCACGGTCGGTGTGGGTCTGCGGGTCGAAGAACGGTTCGGTGTGGATCACGTTCTGCGCCTTGCACCGCAACAGGTAGGCCCAGGTCAGGTCGTAGAAATCCTGGGACGTGCGCAGCACATCGGCGCCCTGGTAATACAGGTCGAGGAATTCCTGCAGGTTGTTGAAGGCATAGGCCTTGCGCAGGGTGTCGACGTCATTCCACGGCAGGGCGATCTTGTTGCGTTCGGCCAGGGCGAACAGCAGCTCGGGCTCCAGCGAGCCTTCCAGGTGCAGGTGCAGTTCAGCCTTGGGCAGGGCGTTCAGCCAGTCGTACATGGTCTTTTCTCATCAGCGAATCGATGGCGGGCATTCTACAGGGGGCTGGCCGTCCTGTCGGGTAAAACCTGACCGGCTGATCCACTACACGGCGTGGGGCTCCCGGCGGTAAGCATAGGTGTCGGCGAAGCGCGAGAGCAGGAATTGTGCGCAGGTGGTGGTCGGGTACTTTGGCGGGTGGGCGTCATCCTGGCAACCGGGCAGGCATTGGATCAGCGTGTCGGGGTGTGGCTCGGCGAAGAACGGCATCGAATAGCGGTCCACTCCCAGTGGGCTGATCACCCGATGCGGCGTAGACAGGTACCGGTCGTTACTCCAGCGCGCCATCATGTCGCCGAGGTTGACCACGAAGGTGCCGTCGATGGGCGGCGCGTCGACCCACTGGCCGTTGACGTTGCGTACTTGCAGGCCGCCGGCGGCGTCCTGGTAGAGCAGGGTGATGCAGCCGTAGTCGGTATGTGCCCCGGCACCTTGCTGTTCGGCGCAACTGGCGGTGTCGCGGGGCGGGTAGTGGATCAGGCGCAGCACGCTTACCGGCTCGTTGAAACGCGTGTCGAAAAAGTCCCGCTCGATGCCCAGGGCCAGGGTCATGGCCCGCAGCAGGGTTTGCGCAAGCGCCTGCATGTCGCGGTAATGCTGCTCCATCAAGGTTTCCCAGCCGTTCAGATCAGGGTGCCGGTTGGGGCCGCGCAGGGGTTTTTCCGCCAGCACCTCGGGGTGATCGGCCGGCAAGTGCAGGCCCATGTCGAAGGTTTCCTTCAGGTCGCTGGGCTTGGTCGGGTCCAGCTGTTCGGTGGCGACGGCGCCGTAACCACGATGGTGGCGGGTCTGGGTGATGTCGATCTTGAGTTTTTCTTCGACGGGCAGGGCGAAGAAGCGTTGGGCATTGCCCAGCACCTCGGCGATGCGCGCCGGGCTGATGGGATGGCCCTTGATGTAGAAAAAGCCCCACTGGCGGCAGGCGCGGTCGATGTGCCCGGCGACGGCTTGCCAGGCGTCGGGCTCATCGCCGTAGAGCGGGCTGATGTCGATGATGGGCAGGCTGTTCATGCGGCTTTCCTGAATTTGGACGCGGACCCATGTGGGAGCGAGCTTGCTCGCGATAGCGATTTATCTGTCGACATCGATGGTGAAGGTCAGTCCGCTATCGCGAGCAAGCTCGCTCCCACAGGGTTATGTGTTTGGCCTGAGGATTACTTCGGAATCTCAGCTTTCATGCCTTCGACGTAATAATTCATCGACGCCAGTTCCGCATTGGTGGCGCTCGCGCCGGCGGGGATTTTCTCGACGCCGGCCTGGTCCTTGATCGGGCCGGTGAACGGGTGGAAGGCGCCACTCTCGATGTCGGCGATGATCTGCTCGGCTTCGCCCTTGACCGATGCCGGCACCAGGTCGCTGATCGGTAGTTTCACCGTGCCTTCCTTCAGGCCGCCCCAGTAGTCCTGGGCTTTCCAGCTGTGGTCGAGCACGCTCTGGGTCGCCTGGATGTAATGCGGGCCCCAGTCGTTGACGATGGACGTCAGCACCGCCTTGGGACCGAAGTGAGCCATGTCCGAAGCGTAGCCCACCGCATAGACGCCGCGTCGCTCGGCGGCCTGGATCGGCGCCGGGCTGTCGGTGTGCTGGAACACCACGTCCACGCCTTGGTCGATCAGTGCGTTGGCGGCGTCGGCTTCCTTGCCCGGGTCGAACCAGGAGTTGACCCACACCACCTTGATCTCGGTGCCGGGGTTGTATTTGTTCAGGGCCAGTTGGATGGCGTTGATGTCGCGGATGACTTCCGGGATCGGGAAGGAGGCGACGTAGCCGATCTTCTTGGTCTTGGTCATCTTGGCCGCGAGGAAGCCGCCGACGTAGCGGCCTTCGTAGGTGCGTGCCAGGTACGTGCCCAGGTTCTTGTCCTGTTTGTAGCCAGTGGCGTGTTCGAAGATCACCTTGGGAAATTGCTTGGCGACCTTGAGCGTCGGGTTCATGTAGCCGAAGGAGGTGGTGAAGATCAGGTCGTATTTGTCCTTGGCCATGTTGCGGATCACCCGCTCGGCGTCGGCCCCCTCCGGCACGTTTTCCACGTAATGGGTGGTGATCTGCTCACCGAATTTCGCCGCCAGCTCCTTGCGCCCTTGTTCATGCTGATAGGTCCAGCCGTGGTCGCCGATCGGGCCGATATAGACGAAGCCGACCTTCAGCGGGTCGGCGGCACTGGCATTCAGGCCGGCGCCCAGGCCGACGGCTGCGACGACGGCGCAAAGCAACTGCTTCAAGGGGCGTTTGTGCATGAACTCGAACTCCGTTTTGTTGTGAGGTTGGCTGTGCAGCACCAATGCAAAATGCTGACCAATAAGACAACTAATGTTCGGCATCTTGATGCCGCCATCGCGGGCAAGCCTTGCTCCCACAAGTGCAACGCCAAACCATGTGGAATCAGACCTTGCCCCAACAGATGGGCAGCACAACCTCATGGGAAGGCAAGCTTGCTTCACAAGTGCGACGCAATACCTGTGGGAGCAAGGCTTGCCCGCGATGAGGCCTTTGAGAACAATAAAGGTGCACTCTGCCTGCAAGCGCCACCCCCTGGTGCATCAGACCGAACGAAACGTTCGCGTCCCCCCATAGTCAGTAGCTCATGACCCCGCCCACGGTGACAGGCCCGCGATGCTCACTTTAATCAAGCAAGAAAAACTGCTGTTGCTGGCGCTGGTCGCCGCGTGTATCGCCTATCCGCTGGAGCACTGGCTGTTGGGCAGCGGGCAGATCGTCGCGTTGCTGGGTGGGTTGGTCCTGATCGGCTTCATCGTCGCGGCCTCCATGCGCGTGGCTCATCACGCCGAGCTGCTGGCGGAAAAGGTCGGCGATCCTTACGGCACCATGATCCTGACCCTGTCGGCGGTGCTGGTGGAGGTGGTGATCCTGGCGATCATGATGAGCAACGAAGCGTCCTCGACGTTAGTGCGAGACACGATCTACTCGGCGGTGATGCTCGACATCAACGGCATTCTCGGGCTCGCGGCGCTGATGGGCGGGATCAAGCATGGCGAGCAGGCTTACAACGACGATTCGGCGCGCACCTACAGCGTGATGATTCTCACCGCCATGGGGGTGTCGATGGTGGTACCGGAGTTCATTCCCCGCGAGAGCTGGAAAATGTATTCGGCATTTACCATCGGCGCGATGATCGTGTTGTACACCTTGTTCCTGCGCATGCAGGTCGGGCCTCACAGTTACTTCTTCAGTTACAGCTATCCGGAAAAACGCCGCAAGAAAGAGCCGGTGGAAAACGAGCCGAAACCCATCAGCCTGACGTTCTCCATCAGTGCGCTGGTGTTTGGCGTGGTGGTGATCGGGGCGCTGGCTGAAGTCATGTCCAAGGCCATCGACCTGGGCCTGGAAGGCTCGGGCGCGCCGCCAGTGGTCACGGCGATTCTGGTGGCCGCGATCTCCGCCGCGCCGGAAATCCTCACCGCCCTGCGCGCCGCTCTGGCCAATCGCATGCAATCGGTGGTGAACATCGCGCTGGGCGCTTCGCTGTCCACCGTGATCCTTACCGTGCCGGTGATGGAAGCCATGGCCCTCTACACCGGCCAACCCTTCCAGATGGCAATGACCCCGGTGCAGACGGTGATGATCTTTATCACCCTGATCGTCAGCGCGATCAACCTCAACGATGGCGAAACCAATGCCATTGAAGGCATGACCCACTTTGTGTTGTTCGCGACGTTTATCATGTTGTCGCTGTTGGGCCTCTAGAAGAGCATCGCGGGCAAGCCTTGCTCCCACAGTGAAGGGTGGGTGTTTATGCAGGCAGCCTCGCCGCGAGCCTGTGGGAGCAAGGCTTGCCCGCGATGGCGTCCGGTCAGGTGCCGGCGATCAATTCCCGCGCCGCCTGGCTGTGATCGGCAATCAACCCCTTCAAGTCCAACCCCTCGACCTGCCCGTCGATCACTCGCCATTGCCCGCCGATCATCACCCGATCCGCCCGGTCCGCGCCGCACAGCAGCAGGGCCGAGACCGGGTCGTGGCTGCCGGAGAAGCGCAGCTCATCGAGCTTGAACAGCGCCAGGTCGGCCTGCTTGCCCACCGCCAATTCGCCAATATCGCTGCGCCCGAGCAGTTGCGCTGAGCCCCGGGTCGCCCAGCCCAGTACGCGCGCCGGCGTGATCGCTGGCGCGCCGTAGCGCAGGCGCTGGATGTACAGCGCCTGTCGGGTTTCGAGGATCATGTTCGAGGCATCGTTGGACGCCGAACCGTCTACGCCCAAGCCCACGGGAGCGCCGGCGGCAGTCAGTTCCAGGGTCGGGCAAATGCCCGAGGCCAGGCGCATGTTCGAACTTGGGCAGTGACAGATGCCGGTGCCGGCGGCGCCGAGTCGGGCGATTTCATCCGGGTTGAAATGAATACCGTGGGCCAGCCAGGTACGTGGGCCGAGCCAGCCGACGCTGTCCAGGTAATCCACGGTGCGCAGGCCCAAACGTTGCAGGCAGAACGCTTCTTCATCGAGGGTTTCGGCCAGGTGCGTGTGCAAGCGTACGTCGAGTTTCTCCGCCAGTTCGGCACTGGCGCTCATGATCTGGGGCGTGACCGAAAACGGCGAGCAGGGCGCCAGGGCAATCTGGATCTGCGCGCCGTCGCCGCGTTCGTGGTACTCGGCGATCAAGCGCTGGCTGTCGGCGAGAATCACCTCGCCCTGCTGCACGGTCTGCTGCGGCGGCAAACCACCGTCGGCCTCACCCAGGCTCATGGAGCCGCGAGTCAGCATCGCGCGCATGCCCAGTTCACGGACACTTTGTACTTGTACGTCGATGGCCTGTTCCAAGCCCTGGGGAAACAGGTAATGGTGGTCGGCCGCCGTGGTGCAGCCCGACAGCAGCAACTCGGCCAAGGCCACTTTGCTCGCCAGGGCGAGTTTTTCCGGGGTCAGCCGCGCCCACACCGGGTAGAGGGTCTTCAGCCACGGGAACAACGGCTGGTTTACCACCGGCGCCCAGGCGCGGGTCAGGGTCTGGTAGAAGTGATGATGGGTGTTGATCAACCCCGGCAGGATCACATGCTCGCGGGCGTCGAAGATGTGGTCGCAGGGTAGGGCGGGTTGCTGGCCGGCGCTCAGCAGCTCGACGATCACACCGTCCTGCAGGACGAGACCGCCACGGGCATCGAGGTCGTTGGCAGTGAAAATGGCGAGGGGATTTTTTAACCAGGTACGGGTCGCAGGCATGGTGGCCGGCTCCTCTGAAAGTGGGTTCAGGTTAGCCAGCTCAGTGATGCCCTGTCTGCTGATCCAGGGTCGCCCGTTGGATAGGGCGAGGTGCGGAGTTTACTCAGGTTATGTTGCAGTTTTCCAGAGTCCGCCGAGATCAAAAATGTGGGAGCGAGCTTGCTCGCGATAGCGGTGGGTCAGTCAATACAAATATTGAATGTCAGTCCGCTATCGCGAGCAAGCTCGCTCCCACAGGGTTATTGGTGTTTCACAGGGTATCGGGGTGTTTACCAGGGAATTGTCTCGCCTTTGTAGTTGACGAAGTGATGCCCACCCTTGCCGGCGAAGGCATTGACCTGATCAATCAAGCCACGGGTGCTGGTCTCGACATCGATTTCCGCGCCTTCACCGCCCATGTCGGTCTTCACCCAGCCCGGGTGCAGCGACAGCACGGTCAATGACTGCTCGCCCAACTGGCTGACAAAGCTGTTGGTCATTGAGTTGAGCGCCGCCTTGCTGGCCTTGTACAGCGCCAGTTCCGGCGCGTCGGGCATGGTCACGCTGCCCAGCACCGAACTCATGAACGCCAGCACGCCGCTGCCGTCGCGGATCTGGCCGACGAAGCGTTGGGCCAGGTTGATCGGGGCCACGGCATTGGTGAAGAACAACTGGCCGACTTCCGCCAGCGTCGCGCCGCCCGGGTTCTGGTTGTCCGGGCCTTTGACGCCGGCGTTGACGAACAGCAGGTCGAAGGTCTCGCCCTTGAGCTGTTGGCTCAGGGCGATGACGGCTTGCTGATCGTCCATGTCGAGCTTTTCGATTCGCACCGGGCCCAGTGCCTTCAAAGCTTCTGCGTTCTGCGGGTTGCGCACGGTGGCGGTCACGTTCCAGCCATCGCTGAGCAGCGTCTTCACCAGGCCGAGGCCCAGGCCCCGGGAGGCGCCGATGATCAATGCGTTTCTTGCCGAAGTCATGAGGGGCATCCTTGAAAGAAAAAGGTCACGGGTTCAATGGACAACGTTGCCCGAGCCGTTGTTTCAGCTCGTGACGCAACGCGTCGAGTTCGGTCATGCGGGTTTCGATCAGGTTCAGCTTGTCTTGCAGCAATTGCGCTACGGCGCAGTCAGGATCCTGCGCCTGCCACAGGGCGGCGACGCTGTTGCCGATTTCGCTCAGGGTAAAGCCCAGGCGCTGGGCCGTCTTGATGTAGAGCACCAGTTGCACCATATCGGCGGGGTAGTGGCGATAGCCGTTGGCGCTGCGCTGCGCTGCGATCAGGCCCCGCTGTTCGTAGAAACGCAGGGTGTCTCGACTGACGGCGCAGGCCTGGGCTAACTCACCGATGCGCATTGTGGAACTCCAGAAGACTTGACCTTGGAGCATACCCCAGGCTTTAGCCTCTTCGCTCCCCCAATTATCTGGAGCAAAGGTATGTGGACTTCAATGCAATATCGCCGGGTGGTGCGCGGCAGCGCCTGGTACGACCTGATCGTGTCGGCCGCGCTGGCTACGCCGTGGAGCTTTGCGGCGCTGCATGGTGTATTGATGAGCATGACTCAGCTATTTGACCTGCCTGGAGAACTGCCGCCATTTGCGCCGGCGCACCTGCTGATGGTGAATTTGCTGGGCTCGATTGTCTGCGTGTGGGCGGTGCTGCGAATTCGGGATCCGCAGCCGCTGTATGGGCGCTATGACGCGGTGGGGCGGTTTTTGTTTGCGACCTGGATGCTGTATGCGTTGCTTCATGGGGCCAATGCGGTGTTGTGGGTTTTCCTGTTTTTCGAGGTGGTATGGGGGCTGGTTCAGGTGTTGCCTGTTCGGGCCTCATCGCGGGCAAGCCTTGCTCCCACAGGTCACTGAAAGTCTGTGGGGCTCATGAGCATCTGTGGGACTCATATGAAAATCTGTGGGAGCAAGGCTTGCCCGCGATAGGTACGCCGCGGTCTATCTCAATGCCCCGCCTGCCAAGGCTGCCCCAGCGATACCGGCGCATACAGGCGGGTGCGCACGGCATCCCGGGATAGCAGCACCAGCACCATAATGGTCGCGGCATACGGCAGCATCGCCAGCAGGCTCGATGGAATCGCCAGCCCTAACCCCTGGGCCACCAGGTGCAGGATGCTGGCGAGGCCGAACAGGTAGGCGCCCAGTAGCAGGCGCCACACCCGCCAACTGGCGAACACCACCAGCGCCAGGGCGATCCAGCCACGCCCGGCGCTCATGTTCTCGGCCCACATTGGCGTGTAGGCCAGCGACAGATAGGCGCCGGCCAACCCGGCCATGGCGCCGCCAAACAGCACCGCCAGGGTCCGCACCCGCAACACCGGCAGGCCCATGGCGCTGGCGGCATCGGGGTTCTCGCCGACGGCCTGGATGATCAATCCGGCGCGGCTTTTCATGATCACCCACGCCACCAGGGCAAACAGCGCGAAGGACAGGTAAACCAGCAGATCCTGGGCAAACAGCATCCGCCCGATCAACGGGATGTCACTCAGGTAGGGAATGGCCAGCGGTTCGAAACCCGCCAACGGTTTGCCGACCCAGGCCGCCCCGACAAAGCTCGACAGGCCCACGCCGAAAATCGTCAGCGCCAGCCCGGTGGCCACCTGATTGGCGTTGAACACCAGTGCCACCAGCGCGAACAATGCCGACAACAGCATCCCGGCGGCCATCGCCAGCAGCACGCCGAGCCAGAGGTTGCCGCTGTTGAACGCGACAATAAAACCGATCACCGCGCCGAACAGCATCATGCCTTCCTGGCCCAGGTTGAGGACGCCGCTTTTTTCGCAGACCAATTCACCCAGGGCCACCAGCAGCAGTGGTGTGCCGCAGCGGACCATGGCGTAGAAAATATTGCTCAACAGGTCGATGTCCATCACAGGGCTCCTGCCTGTACCGCAGTGGTTCGGGCGCGCCGGGTCCAGCGCAGGTTCAGGCGTGGCCGGTAGAGGATCAGCACGTCGCAGGCCAACAGGAAAAACAGCATCATCCCTTGGAACAACTGGGTGATCGCCTGGGGCAGGTTCAAGGACATCTGCGCGCTCTCGCCGCCGATATACAGCAAGGCCATCAACAAGCTGGCAAACAGAATGCCGATGGGATTGAGACGCCCGAGGAACGCCACGGTAATCGCCGCATAGCCGTAGCCCGGCGACACCTGCGGCACCAGTTGGCCGATCGGCCCGGTCACTTCGCAAACACCGGCCAGCCCGGCCAGCGCGCCGCTGATCAACAGCGCCAGCCATACCAGCGGCTTCTGACGAAAGCCGGCGAAACCGGCGGCGCGGGCGTCGAGGCCCAGCACCTTGATCTGGAAGCCGACGAAGCTTTTCTGCAGCAACACCCACACCGCCACCAGCGCCAGCAGGGCGAAATACAGCCCGGCATGGATGCGACCGTCCTCCAGCAGCAACGGCAGGCGACTGGCCTCGCCGAACATCGCCGACTCCGGGAAGTTGAAGCCCGCCGGATCTTTCAACGGCCCGTGAACGCAAAGCAGCAGCAGGTTCAGGGCGATGTAATTGAGCATGATGCTGGTCAGGATCTCGTTGGCATTGAAACGCGTGCGCAGCCACGCCGTGAGTCCGGCCCAGGCCGCCCCGGCCAGGGTGCCGGTCAGCAGGATCAACACCAATGCCCAGCGGCTTTGCACGCCGATGATGTTCACGGCCAAGGCGCTGCCGGCCAGGGCACCCAGCAGCAGTTGGCCTTCGGCGCCGATGTTCCAGATTCGCGCCTGATAAGCGACTGCCAGGCCGAGGGCGCACAACAGGATCGGCAAGGTCTTGACCAGCCATTCGGACACGCCGTACAGGTCGCTGATCGGGGCGATCAACAGGGTGTACAGCGTTTGCACCGGGTCATGTCCCAGGGCGATAAACAGCAGCGAGCCACAGCCCAGGGTCAACACGGCGGCCAATAGCGGCGAGCACCAGAGCATCAGGCGCGATTGCTGGCCGCGAGGTTCGAGAGAAAGCAGCATGTAAAACTCCGTTAAACCGGCGCGGGAGCAGGGGATTGAGGGGCGTCGAACTGGCCGGCCATCCAGCCGCCGACGTCGCTGAGGCGGGTCTCGACTGTGGGGCGCAAGGCCGACAGGCGTCCGCCGCACAAGGCACCGAGGCGGTCGCTGATCTGGAACAGTTCGTCGAGGTCTTCGGAGACCACCAGAATCGCCGCGCCCGCATCGCGCAGGGCGATCAGGGCGCGATGGATGGTCGCCGCCGCACCGACATCCACGCCCCAGGTCGGGTGCGCGGCCACCAGCAGTTTTGGCTGTTGGAGGATTTCCCGGCCGAGAATGAATTTCTGCAAGTTGCCCCCCGAAAGGCTGCGTGCCGGAGTTCGGGTGTCGGGTGTTTTCACGCCAAAGCGGCGGATGATTTCCTCGGCCAGGTGTTCGACCTGACGGCGTCGAATCAGCCCATGGCTGACCAGGCCCTGTTGGAAAGCGCTGAGCAAGGCGTTATCCGCCAGGCTCAATTGCGGCACGGCGCCGTGACCCAGGCGTTCGGCGGGGACGAATGCCAGTCCGAGCCGACGCCGGGCATCGGGGCGCAGGTGTGCGACAGGTTGTCCGTCGAATCGGATCGTTTCGCCTTGCTGGCGGGCAAGCGGAGTTTCTCCGCTGAGCAACGCCAACCATTCGTCCTGGCCGTTGCCCGCCACCCCGGCGATGCCGACGATTTCGCCGCTGCAAACCTCAAGGTCAATGTCCCGCAACGAACAGCCGAACGGGTCCGGGTTGTGCCAGGACAGCTTGTTGATGTTCAGGAAGGCTTTGTCTGCGCTGACCTTTGGGTAGTCCGTGATCAGTCCGGCGGCTTCACCAACCATCAATTGCGCCAACTCCCGGTCCGAGCAGTGCGCCGGGGTGCAATGCCCCGAAACCCGTCCGCCGCGCAGCACCGTGGCGCTGTGGCACAACGCGCGCACTTCTCCGAGCTTGTGGCTGATGAACAAGATGCTGCACCCCTCGCTCGCCAGGCGGCGCAGGGTCACAAACAGTTCTTCGGCTTCCGCGGGCGTGAGCACCGAGGTCGGCTCATCAAGAATCAATAGCCGAATGTCCTGCATCAGGCAGCGAATGATCTCTACCCGCTGGCGCTCGCCAATCGACAGGCTGTGGACCAGCCGCTGCGGTTCCAACGCCATGCCGTAGCGCTGGGAAACGTCGCGGATTCGAGATTCCAGCTGTGCTGGCGAACCGGCTGTCGCGCCCATCGCCAAGGCAATGTTCTGCGCAACGGTAAGGGTTTCGAACAGCGAGAAATGCTGGAACACCATGCCGATCCCCAGGCTGCGAGCCTGGGCCGGGTTACGCAGGTTGACGCGCTGGCCTTGCCAGATCACTTCACCCGAATCGGCAGCAGTAACGCCGTAGATAATCTTCATCAGGGTGCTTTTACCCGCACCGTTTTCGCCGAGCAGGGCGTGGATCTCGCCGGGCTGAATGCTCAGGTCGATGGCGTCGTTGGCCAGGCAACCAGGGTAGCGTTTGCTGATCTTGCGCAATTGCAGGCGCGCGGGGGAGTCGGGGTTGGACATGACAGGCTCGGGCCGATGGACAGGAATGCCTGTGGATAAAGCAATTTCCTGGCCATAAGGTCAGGAAATCGCCTTGGGTCTGGCGCTAGGGCCCTTGCATAGGGGCTAGGCAACTGCGATTGGAAAATTCTGCACCGGGTTGGAGCGCGCAAGTTTTACGCAGGCATAGGTTTGCCCTGAAATGGGTGGTTAAAAATTGAACAAGCGGCCGCGAGCCATGATCTTGTTGGGGCGGGAGGAGCCATGAACGGGTTATCCACAGGTTGCTCCACAGTTATTGTGCGCAAGCCGAAAACTCGGGCATAAGCACTGTGGGGCTTTCTTCTAAAGGTGATAACCCTGTGCAAGCGTTTGTTTTACGGATGGATTTGTTGGATGGGCAGGGCTTTGGACAAAAAATGAACAACCCTCTGAAACCCGCATGACAGAAGGGTTACAGAGGGATGTGCTCAGGTTATCCACAGTCGGGTGCACAGTGGATGTGGGCAAGTTGAACGATTGCGCGATGCCCTGAAAGGTTGCGAACCTCAACGCTCCAACAGGATCCGTCCACGGCTCAGGCCGGCCAGTTGCCTTTGCAAGATTTCGATGTGGGCTTCACCCACGGCCAATTGCAGGTCCACGCCATTGGCGGTGAAGTGTTCTTCATTCACCAGCCCGCCGCACTCGGCGACGCGCAGTTTCACCAGGGGCAGTTCGGCGAATCCGCAGCTACAGTGCAGCGGCACGCGGCTGATCAATTCGATTTTTTCGGCGTTTTGCAGGCATTTGTTCGCGCCGCCGCCATAAGCTCGGGCGAGCCCGCCGGTACCCAGTTGAATTCCGCCGTACCAGCGAATCACCAGCACCACGACTTGATCGCAGGCCTGGGCTTCGATCGCGGCCAGGATCGGCCGCCCAGCGGTGCCACCTGGCTCGCCATCGTCGTTGCTGCGGTATTGGTCACCGAGTTTCCAGGCCCAGCAATTGTGCGTGGCATCCAGGTCGCTGTGTTGCTCGATGAACGCTTGGGCATCGGCGGGGCTGGTGATGGGCGCGGCGAAGGTGATGAAGCGGCTTTTGCGAATTTCTTCGCGGTACTCGCAAAAACCGGCAAGGGTAAAGGGCATGGCGATCTTAAAGAGTGGGTGTCAGGCCGCAGCCCTTGAGAATGATGCGGATGAGATTGTCACCCGCGTCGATCATGTCTTGCTTGGTCAACTTGCTGCGACCGGTCACGCGACAGATCTGGGTGGCGAAGTCGGCGTAATGCTGGGTGCTGCCCCACAACAGGAAAATAAGGTGCACCGGGTCGATCGGGTCCATCTTGCCGGCGTCGATCCAGGCCTGGAACACGGCCGCCCGGCCATTGAACCAGGCGCGATAATCCTGGTTGAAGTACTCGGTCAGGCATTCGCCACCGCTGATCACTTCCATGGCAAACAACCGCGATGCCTGGGGTTGGCGACGAGAGAACTCCATTTTGGCGCGGATGTAGCGGCTCAAGGCTTCGGCTGGATCATCCTCGGCGGTGAGGGTATTGAAGGTGCTGTCCCACAATTCGATGATGTTGCTCAGCACCGCTACGTACAAGCCGAGTTTATTGGTGAAGTAATAATGCAGGTTCGCCTTGGGCAGCCCGGCCTTGAGGGCGATGGCGTTCATACTGGTGCCTTTGAACCCGTGGCGAGCGAATTCATCTTCGGCGGCCTTGAGGATCGTCTCTTCGTTCTTTTGACGAATGCGACTGGTGGGCTTGCCACTGTGGGCAGGGACTTCAAAGGTCATGGGCGTTTCCGGGCTGGGTCTGTGGGGCAAGCAACTGCGTTGATAGCGCACCGGCATCGATCCGACAAGTGCCATCACACTAAAAGCCAGCTAAACACCTGTGGGAGCGAGCTTGCTCGCGATAGCGGTTAGTCAGTCAGCGGTGATGTGGATGACCTATCGCCATCGCGAGCAAGGGGCGGAGGAGCTCAGCGGGTTGCCGCCAGGCTCTCGAGAAAACTCTCCAGCACCAGGTGAGGCCGGCGGCCCTTGCGCGTGACCGACGCCAGGCTCAGGTCATAGAACCGTGCCGCAGGTTTCAAGGCCCGCAACCGACCTTGCTGGACCCAGAGGCTGGCGTAGTGATCGGGGAGGTAACCGATGTAGCGCCCGGTGAGAATCAGGAACGCCATGCCTTCGCGGTCCGATGCACTGGCGGTGCAATTGAGCGCCTGGTAGTGGGCCTGGATCTCGGCCGGCAGGCGGAACGTGGGGGCGATGGCATCCTGGCTGTTGAGGCGAGCGTCGTCAAGCTGTTGGTCATCGACATAAAACAGCGGATGCCCGACCGCGCAGTACAGCAGCGATCGTTCACTGTACAGCGGTTGATATTCCAGCCCGGACAGCGCGCTGGCCTGGGGAACCACGCCGACATGCAAGCGCCCGTCGAGCACGCCTTGCTCGACTTCGTTGGGGGCGATCATGCGAATCTGGATCTGCACGTCGGGCCCGCGTTCTTTCAATTGCGCCAGGGCGTGGGTAATGCGCATGTGGGGCAGGGTGACCAGGTTGTCGGTCAGGCCGATGGTCAACTCTCCGCGCAAATGCTGGTGCAGGCCGTTGACCTCGGTGCGAAAGCTTTCCAGCGCGCTCAATAACTGCAACGCCGACTGGTACACCTCGCGCCCTTCTTCGGTCAGGGAAAAGCCCGCGCGCCCGCGCTGGCACAGACGCAAACCGAGGCGTTGTTCGAGGTCGCTCATCTGCTGGCTGATGGCCGAGCGGCCGATGCCCAGCACGGTTTCCGCCGCGGAGAACCCACCACATTCCACTACGCTTCGAAAAATGCGCAGCAGACGGATATCAAAGTCGCTGACCTGGGCCAGTGGATCGGGACGACGAGTGCTCATAGTTTAGTGATCCACCGACTGAAGGTTACAAAAGTTGGATTTCACCGACTTTATCGCCGTGGCAACTTAGCTGCAAGAACGCTTTCGATCCCCTGTCGCTTATGACCTGCGAGGTTTTGTCGATGAACATGCCCGAACACGCTGCCGGTTCCCTGGCCAGCCAGCTCAAGCTTGATGCTCACTGGATGCCTTACACCGCCAACCGCAATTTCCAGCGCGATCCACGCCTGATCGTCGCGGCCGAAGGCAGTTGGTTGGTGGACGACAAGGGTCGCAAGGTGTACGACTCGCTGTCGGGCCTGTGGACCTGCGGCGCCGGGCACACCCGCAAGGAAATCCAGGAAGCGGTCGCCAAGCAACTGGGCACCCTCGATTACTCGCCGGGCTTCCAGTACGGTCATCCGCTGTCCTTCCAGTTGGCGGAAAAAATCACCAGCCTGACCCCGGGCAATCTCAATCATGTGTTCTTTACCGATTCCGGCTCCGAGTGCGCCGACACCGCAGTGAAGATGGTCCGTGCCTACTGGCGTCTCAAGGGCCAGGCGACCAAGACCAAGATGATTGGGCGTGCCCGTGGTTATCACGGCGTGAACATCGCCGGCACCAGCCTCGGCGGTGTCAGCGGCAACCGCAAGCTGTTCGGCCAGGCGATGATGGATGTCGATCACTTGCCCCACACCTTGCTAGCCAGCAACGCTTATTCCCGTGGCATGCCGAAAGAGGGTGGCATCACCCTGGCCGATGAGTTGCTGAAGCTGATCGAGCTGCATGATGCGTCCAACATCGCCGCAGTGTTCGTCGAACCGATGGCGGGGTCGGCCGGCGTGCTGGTGCCGCCTGAGGGTTATCTCAAGCGCCTGCGGGAAATCTGCGACCAGCACAGCATTCTCTTGGTGTTCGACGAAGTGATTACCGGTTTCGGCCGCACGGGTTCGATGTTCGGTGCCGACAGTTTTGGCGTGACGCCGGACCTGATGTGCATCGCCAAGCAAGTTACCAATGGCGCGATCCCCATGGGCGCGGTGATTGCCAGCAGCGAGATCTACCAGACCTTCATGAACCAGCCGACGCCTGAGTACGCAGTGGAGTTCCCCCACGGCTACACCTACTCGGCGCACCCGGTGGCCTGTGCGGCCGGCTTGGCAGCGCTGGACCTGCTGCAGAAGGAAAACCTGGTGCAGAGCGTGGCCGAGATCGCCCCGCATTTCGAGAATGCGTTGCACGGTTTGAAGGGCGCGAAGAACGTCATCGATATTCGCAACTATGGCCTGGCCGGCGCGATCCAGATCGCCGGGCGCGATGGCGATGCCATTGTGCGTCCGTTCGAGGCCGGCATGGCGTTGTGGAAAGCCGGGTTCTATGTGCGCTTCGGCGGCGACACCCTGCAGTTCGGGCCTACGTTCAACAGCAAGCCGCAGGACCTGGATCGCCTGTTCGATGCGGTCGGTGAAGTGCTGAACAAGCTCGACTGACGCGTCCTTCTCTATAGCTTTCGATAGCGGGCGTCCGGTCACGGGCGCCTGTGGATAATTCTGGAGTCCCCATGAGCCTCATCCCGCATTTGATCAATGGCGAACTGCTGAGCGACAGCGCTCGCACCGCCGATGTGTTCAACCCGTCCACTGGCCAGGCCATCCATAAGGTGCCGTTGGCTGATCGCGCGACCATCCAGCAAGCCATCGACGCTGCCAAGGCGGCTTTCCCGGCCTGGCGCAATACGCCCGCGGCCAAGCGCGCGCAGGTGATGTTTCGTTTCAAGCAATTGCTGGAGCAGAACGAGTCGCGTATTGCCCAGTTGATCAGTGAAGAACACGGCAAAACGCTGGAAGACGCAGCCGGTGAGCTCAAGCGTGGCATCGAAAACGTCGAGTTCGCCTGTGCCGCGCCGGAAATTCTGAAGGGCGAATACAGCCGTAACGTCGGCCCGAACATCGACGCCTGGTCAGACTTCCAGCCTTTGGGCGTGGTGGCAGGTATCACCCCGTTCAACTTCCCGGCGATGGTGCCGCTGTGGATGTATCCGCTGGCGATCGTCTGCGGTAACTGCTTTATTCTCAAACCGTCCGAGCGTGACCCGAGTTCGACGCTGCTGATCGCCCAGTTGTTGTTGGAAGCCGGTTTGCCCAAGGGTGTACTGAGCGTGGTGCATGGCGACAAGGCTGCGGTGGACGCACTGATCGAAGCGCCGGAAGTGAAGGCACTGAGTTTTGTCGGTTCGACGCCGATTGCCGAATACATCTATGCCGAAGGGACCCGACGTGGCAAACGCGTCCAGGCGCTGGGTGGGGCGAAGAACCATGCGGTGCTGATGCCGGATGCCGATCTGGACAACGCCGTCAGTGCGCTGATGGGCGCGGCGTACGGTTCATGTGGTGAGCGTTGCATGGCGATTTCGGTGGCGGTGTGTGTTGGCGACCAAGTGGCGGATGCGCTGGTAGCCAAGTTGGTGCCGCAGATCAAGGCGCTGAAAATCGGTGCAGGTACGTCTTGCGGGTTGGACATGGGGCCACTCGTGACGGGGCAGCATCGCGACAAAGTCAGCGGCTATATAGAAGACGGTGTGGCGGCGGGTGCTTCGCTGGTGGTCGATGGTCGTGGTTTGAGCGTGGCCGGGCATGAGGAAGGTTTCTTCCTGGGTGGCTGCCTGTTTGATCGCGTGACACCGGAGATGCGTATCTATAAGGAAGAGATCTTCGGACCGGTGCTGTGCATCGTCAGGGTCAACAGCCTGGAAGAGGCGATGCAGTTGATCAACGATCACGAGTATGGCAACGGCACTTGCATCTTTACTCGCGACGGCGAAGCGGCGCGGTTGTTCTGCGACGAGATCGAGGTCGGCATGGTGGGCGTCAACGTTCCATTGCCGGTGCCTGTGGCCTACCACAGCTTTGGCGGTTGGAAGCGTTCGCTGTTCGGCGACCTGCACGCCTATGGCCCGGACGGCGTGCGTTTCTATACCCGTCGCAAGGCGATTACCCAGCGCTGGCCGCAACGTGCCAGCCATGAGGCTTCACAGTTCGCTTTCCCTAGCTTGTAATCGGTCAGTGAAGAGGCCGGCGTCCTTGGGCGCCGGCCTCTGTGTTTATGGGGCTTTTTGGCTGATGTGACAGAATTGTGAAAATAGGTGTTGACGGCAGATTCTGGACGTCTATAATTCGCCCCAATTCCGGCGCAGTCGAAACGAAAAACTCCTTGAGATTCAATGAGTTAAGTAGGTTTTGAAGGGGTTTGGCTTCAGTTCATCGAGGCCTGGAAGGAGCAGATAGAGCAGTGTTGTTTGGCTCTATCAGCGGTTCG
>NZ_JBDGLI010000032.1:0-28918 GCF_057655955.1 Pseudomonas sp. Soil_N_39 | reverse complement strand
ATCAATTGCTTGAACGCCGAGGGCGTCTGGTTGAGCACCGTCACCCCGGCGTCGCACAGCAACTCGTGGAACTGCTGCGGGGAGCGGCTGATGTCGTATGGCACGATCAACAGCTCGCCACCGTGGAGCAGCGCGCCGAAGATTTCCCAGACCGAGAAGTCGAACGCGTAGGAATGGAACAGGCTCCAGACATCCGCCGCGCCGAAGTTGAACCATGGCGCGGTGGCCTCGAACAGGCGCAGCACGTTGTGATGCGGCAGCAAAGTGCCCTTCGGGTTGCCGGTGGAACCGGAGGTGTAGATCACATAAGCGAGGTTTTCGGCGTCCATCGCCACCTGCGGATCGCTGCCGGCGAATGCACTGACGTCGGCGTCCAGCAGTAGCGTTTGCACACCGTCCGGCACCGGCAGTTGATCGACCAGGGCCGCTTGGGTCAGCAGCAAGCGGATGCCACTGTCCTGCATCATGTAGGCCAAACGGTCCTGGGGATAAGTCGGGTCCAGCGGTACGTAGGCACCGCCGGCCTTGAGGATCGCCAGCAGGCCGACCAGCATGTCGAAACCACGCTCGACCGCCAGCCCCACCAATACATCCGGGCCAACGCCGTGGGCGATCAACTGATGGGCGCGACGGTTGGCCTGGGCGTTGAGCTCGCCGTAGGTCAGGGTTTGGGCGTTGAAACGCAAAGCGACGGCACCAGGACGCAAGCGCGCCTGTTCGGCGATGCGCTGATGCAGGCAGGCCTCACCTGGGAAGCTGCGCGGCGCCGGGTTCCATTGGCCGATGTGTTGCTGTTGCTCGGCGGCCGTCAGCAACGGCAGCTCACCGATGCGTTGCTGGGGATTGGCGACAATGCCGTGCAGCAGGTTCAACCAGTGCTCGGCCAGGCGTTGCACAGTACTGGCGTCGAACAGGTCGGTGGCGTAGCTCAGGGACGCGGCCAGCTCACCGTCGGTCTCGTGGGTGTCGAGGGTCAAGTCGAACTGGGCAGTGTGGGAGCTCCAGTCGAGGCTCTCGACCTGCAACCCCGGCAGTTGCAGAGCCTGGGCTGTGCCGCCGCTCTGGTGGTTGAACATCACCTGGAACAGCGGGCTGTGGCTCGCCTGTCGCTGCGGTGCCAGGGCCTGCACCAACTGCTCGAACGGCAGATCCTGATGGGCTTGCGCCCCCAGCGAGGCTTGCTTGACCTGCGCCAGCAATTGCGCGAAAGGCAGATCGCCCCGCACCTGGGCATTGAGCACTTGGGTGTTGACGAAAAAGCCGATCAGGCCTTCGGTTTCCGGGCGATTGCGGTTGGCGACCGGGACGCCGACGCGGATGTCCGACTGGCCGCTGTAACGGTGCAACAAGGCCTGGAACGACGCCAGCAAGACCATGAACAACGTCGAGGCTTCGCGCTGGGCCAGGTGTTTCAGGCCCTGGGTCAGCCCGGCGTCGAAGCGCAGGTCCAGGCGTGCGCCGTGATGGCTTTGCCGTGCCGGGCGCGGGCGGTCCGTTGGCAACGGCAGGACTTCGCCGCCATCGCCCAACCGTTCGGTCCAGTAGGCCAGCTGTCGCTCTAGCTCGCCGGCCTCCATCCATTTGCGCTGCCAGATCGCATAGTCGGCGTACTGGATCGGCAAGGGTGCCAGGGTCGGTGCCTGACCGCTGCGGTGGGCGGCGTAAAGTTGGACCAGGTCGTTGACCATGATCCGTGCGGAGGCGCCATCGCAAATGATGTGGTGCTGGGTCAGCACCAGCACATGGTCGTCGGCCGCCAATTGCAGCAGCTTGACCCGCAGCAACGGTCCTTGCTGCAGGTCGAACAACCCGCAGATTTCGTCGTCGATCAGCGCTTTGAGCGCGGCCTCATCCGCTGCTTCCGGCTCGATCGCCAGGCTCAAACGCGCCTGCACCACTTGTTGGGGTCCTTGCGGGCTGTCGACGAACACCGTGCGCAGCACGTCGTGACGGGCCAGCAAGGCGTCGAAACTGCGTTGCAGCGCGGGCAGGTCGAGGGCACCGCGCAGGCGCAGCGCCGTGGGCACGTGGTAGGCGGCGCTGTGACGGTCCAGTTGCCAGAGAAACCACTGGCGCTCCTGGGCGTAGGACAGGTCCAGGGTCTCGAATTCGTCGCGCATCGCCGGGATCGGCAATGTCGCCAGGCTCATGTTCTTGCTGTGCAGCTTGTGCAGGAACGCTTGCCGTTGGGCGAGCGGTAAACGGATGAATCGCTGAACCAGAGACAGGTTATCGAGCTGAGTCATTCAAAGGGTCTCCAGGTCTGCCAGGAAATCATGCATCTCACTCAGGTCGGCGCTGGAGTGAGGGGTCAGGTGGGCTGCCAGTTGTGCGGCGTAGTCGGCCAGGGACGTGGTGCTGAACAGCAAGTCCAGGGGCACCGCGGCGCCTTGCTGCATTTGCAGGCGCGCCGTCGCTTGCGTCGCCAGCAGGGAATGCCCACCCAGTTCAAAGAAGTTGTCGTCGCGCCCTACCCGTTCGAGCTTGAGCACGTCTTGCCAGATGTCGGCGATGCCCTGTTCGAGCGCGCCTTGTGGCGCCACGTAGGCACGCAGCAGTTGCTGGGCGTCCGGCAGCGGCAGGGCCTTGCGGTCGAGCTTGCCGTTGGGGGTCAGCGGGAAGCGTTCGAGCAACAGCCAATGCGCCGGCATCATGTAGTCGGGCAGCGACGGCGCGAGCTGCGCCTTGAGGGTTTCGCGCAGGGTCGCGGGTTCCGCAGTCTCTGGATGGGCGGCAATCAGGTAGGCCACCAACTGCAGGCCACCCGGCCCTTGCTGGGGCACCACCACGGCTTCGCGGATCGCGTCCTGGGCCAGCAGGCAGGCTTCGATTTCCCCCAGTTCGATGCGGAAACCGCGGATCTTCACTTGATGGTCGACCCGACCGTTGTACTCGATCACGCCGTCGCTACGCTGGCGCGCCAGGTCACCGGTGCGGTACACCCGCGCACCGTTGCCGAACGGGTCCGGCAGGAAGCGCTCGGCGGTGAGCGCCGCACGGGCGTGGTAACCTCGGGCCAGGCCGTCGCCGCCAATCAGCAGTTCGCCGATCAGCCCGACCGGGTTCGGCGCGAAATGATCGCCGACGATGTACAGCGACGTGTTGGCAATCGGCCGGCCGAGGTACGGCACGCGTTGCTCTTCAGTCAAGCGGTAGGCCGCTGACCAGATGGTGGTTTCAGTCGGGCCATACAGGTTCCAGACCTCGCCGGCGACATCCAGCAGCCGCTCGGCCAGGTCCTCGGCCAACGCCTCGCCACCGCACAGGCATTTGCGCCCGGCCAGCAAGGCGGACGCCGGGTGGTCGAGCAACATGCGCCAGGTCGACGGCGTGGCCTGGACCACGCTGACCTGTTGCCGGTCGATGGTCTTGAGCAGCGCCTCGGGGTCGTGAGCGCTCTGCTTGTCCACCAGCACCACGCAGGCACCGCTCAGCAGCGCGCCGTACAGTTCCAGGCCGAAGATATCGAACGAAAACGTGGTCAGCGACAGCACTCGATCACCGGCCGTGATGCCCGGTTCGCGGGCCATGCTGGCGACGAAATTCACCAGCGCCCCATGTCGCACCATCACGCCCTTGGGCTTGCCAGTGGAGCCGGAGGTGTAGATCGCGTAGGCCAAGTGCTCCGCGTCCAGACGCGTCGTCGGCGCCTCGCAGGCATAACCGTCGAGCCAGTCACCCTCCTGATCCAACACCAATGTCTCGACCCCAACCCCGGCCCCTGTGGGGGATAGCCTGTGGGAGCCAAGCTTGCTCGCGATAGCGTCGGTACACCCACCATCACCATTGACTGAACCACCGCCATCGCGAGCAAGCTTTGCTCCCACAGGCTCGCTCCCACCGGACAGCGGTAGCTGGTTGAGCAGCGAACGTTGGGTCAGCAGCAGTTCGATGCCGCTGTCTTCGATCATGTGCGCCAGGCGGTCCTGGGGGAACGCCGGGTCCAGTGGCAGGTAGGCGCCACCGGCCTTGAGGATCGCCAGCAAGGCGACAACCATCTCCACGCCGCGCTCCAGCGCCACACCGACCAATTGATCGGGCACCACGCCCTGTTCGATCAAGCGATGGGCCAGGCGGTTGGCCCGGACATTGAGTTCGGCGTAGCTCAGCGCCTGCTCGGCGAACACCAGCGCCGTGGCATCCGGCGTTTGGCGGGCCTGGGCCTCGAACAGCCGATGGACGCAACGCGCCTGTGGATAACTGGCTGCGGTGGCGTTCCAGCCTTGCACGTGCTGGCGGGTTTCGCGCTCGTCGAGCAAGCTCAGCTCGCCCAAGGAACGTTGCCCGGCGTCGGTCATTTGCAGCAGCAAGCGTTGCAGGTGCAGGCCGATCTGCTCGACAGAGGCCTCGGTGAAACTGGCGCACTGGTAGCTGAACTGCACCGCCAACTCGGCACCGAGGCTGACCAGCAGGGTCAGCGGATAATTGGTCTGTTCCAGGTTATCCACGGCACCGAAACGCAAGCCTTCAGGCGCACCCTGCTCCAAGGCTTCGGAAATCGGGTAGTTCTCAAACACCAGGATGTTGTCGAACAAGGCTTCGCCGCCCAGGCCAGCCCAGCGCTGGATATCGAACAGCGCCGTGTGCTCGAACTCGCGCAAGGCCAGGTTCTGCGCCTGGACGCTGTGCAGCCAGTCGCCCAGGCTCTGTTCCGGACGCGGGCTGGCGATGACCGGCAAGGTGTTGATGAACAGACCGATCTGGCCCTCGACGCCCACCAGGTCCGCCGGCCGCCCCGCCACCGTCGCGCCGAACGCCACGCTGGCCTTGCCGGTGTAGCGCTGTAACAGCAACAGCCAGGCCGCTTGCACCAAGGTGTTGACGGTGACTTTGGATTCCCGGGCGAACTCGGCCAGGCGTTGGGTCTGCTGCACATCCAGCTGTACGCGGTGATGGCCGTACAGCTTCGCCGAGACGTCCTGCGCCGGGCGCGCAAACACCTGGGCCAGGCGCACCGGCTCGTCCAGCGTGCGCAACTGTTGCGTCCAGAACCCTTCGCCGAGGCTCGCGTCTTGGCGTTGCAGCCAGGCAATGTAATCGCGATAACGGCCAGCCGGACGGGCCACGCTGTCGCCGCGGTAATGTTGCAACACTTCGCCGAGCAACTGCGCGCTGCTCCAGCCGTCCATCAGGATGTGATGGTTGGTGTAGATCAGGTGATGCCGATCAGTCGCCGTGCGCACCAGCACCAGACGCATCAACGGCGCCAGGGTCAGCTCCACACCCTGGGCACGCTCTTCGTCGGCAACCGTTTGCAGGGCGTCCTCGATATCAGTCCGCTCACTCCAGTCGAGCACACGGAACGGCACCTCGACTTGACGCTGGACGATTTGCATCGGCTGCGCCAGGTCGCCCTGCCAGAAGAACCCGGTACGCAGGATGTCATGGGCATCGACCACCGCTTGCCAGGCCGCACGGAAGCGTTGCGGATCGACGCCCTCGATATCGAGGCGCATCTGGTTGATGTAGTCGCCGCTGCCTTGCCCTAGCAGGGAGTGAAACAGCATGCCCTGCTGCATCGGCGACAGCGGATAGAGGTCGTCGATGGCTTGGGGATGTCGGACCAGGGTGTCCAGTTGCGCCTGGGTCAGCCGCGCCAGCGGGAAATCCGACGGCGTCACGCCACCGCTGTGGCTGTCGCAGCAATGGGCAATGAGCGCCGTGAGTTCTTGCACGTAGTCATCGGCCAGGCGCTGGATGGTCGCGGTATTGAACAGGTCGCCGCTGAAGGTCCAGCTCAAGTCCAGCTCACCGCCGAACACTTGGCCGTCGAGGGCCAGCGGGCTGCCCAGCGGGCCTTGCAGGTTCACTTCTTCACCGCCGCGCTCGGTGGTGGGCACGAACAAGGCATCGTCGGCGCTATCGAAACTGCCGTCGAACTGACCGAGGTAGTTGAAAGTCAGTTGCGGTTTCGCCAAGCCTTGCAGGGTTTGACGCGCATGTTCATCGCCCAGGTGCGCCAAGGCCCCGAAGCCAATGCCCTTGTTGGGGATGGTGCGCAGTTGTTCCTTGATCTGCTTGAGCGAGGCGCCAAGATCGGCAGCCGGGGTCAGTTTCGCGGGGAACAGGCTGGTGAACCAGCCTACGGTGCGGCTCAGGTCGACGTGGGTGAACAGATCCTCACGGCCGTGGCCTTCGAGCTGCACCCACACGCTGTCATCACCGGTCCAGCGCACGATCACCCGCGCCAGCGCCGTCAGCAGCAGGTCGTTGACCTGGGTGCGATAGGCCGCCGGGGCTTGCTGCAGCAGTTGCCGGGTGAGGGTTTTATCCAGTGCCGTGCGGATCGTCACGGCTTGGCGGTGTTGCTGGCCGCCCTGGGGATTGTCCCACGGTAACCCCGCCGAGGCGCCTTGCAACTGTTGCTGCCAAAAGCCCAACTCAGCCTGCAAGGGCGCGCTGGCGGCGTAGCCCTGCAATGCTGCAGTCCAGGCGTTGACCGCGCTGGTCTTGGCCGGCAGTTGCACCGCCGCGCCGGCGAGGGTCTGGCGATAAGCGCTTTGCAGGTCTTCGAACAGAATCCGCCAGGACACACCGTCCACCACCAGGTGATGGACAATCAGCAACAGCCGCTGCGTGCCATCGGCAAGGTTCGCCAGCAGCGCACGGATCAGCGGCCCGCCCTCCAGTCGCAGGCTGCGCTGGGCCTGGTTGCCCAGCACTTCCAGTGCAGCGAGATCGATGACGTCGGCTTGCCAGAGCAGCGTGCCGGCGGCCGGCGCCTCGACATCACGATAACGCGCGATCCAACCTTCGCCCTGTTCGATAAAGTCCAGGCGCAGGCTGTCGTGGTGCACGACCAGCGCATCCAAGGCCCGTTCCAGCGCCTGGGCATCCAACGCCTGGGTCGGCTTGAGCATCACCGACTGGTTCCAGTGATGGCGGTCGGGGATCGGCTGGGTGAAGAACCATTGATGAATCGGCAACAGTGCGGTTTCGCCGGTCACCGGTTGCTGGTCGATCAATTGCACAGGCGCGCCCGTCTGTACCACGGCGGCCAGGGCCTCGATGGTCTGGTGCTGGAACAAATCCTTCGGCGTGAAATGGATACCGACCAGCCGTGCGCGACTGACCACCTGGATCGAGACGATGGAATCGCCACCCAGTTCGAAGAAGTTGTCCCGCAGGCCCACTTGCTCGAGCTTGAGCACTTCTTGCCAGATCGACACCAGTTGCTGTTCCAGCGCGCTGCGCGGTGCCACGTAGGTTTGCTGCAATTGACTGACGTCGGGCTTGGGCAGGTTCTTGCGGTCGAGCTTGCCGTTGGGGGTCAGCGGCAGGCGGTCGAGCAGCAGCAGATAGGCCGGGACCATGTGCGCCGGCAAGGTCGCCTTGAGTTGTTCGCGCAGGAGCTCGGCGAAAGCATCACCCACGGACTCATCGGCCACCACGTAGGCGACCAGGCGCTTGCCACTGCCAGCTGCCCCTTCCTGAGCCACGACCACCGCTTCGCGCACGCCGTCGAGGGCTTGCAGGCTGGCTTCGACTTCACCCAGTTCGATGCGGAAGCCACGGATCTTCACCTGGTTGTCGATGCGGTCCAGGTAATCGAAGGTGCCGTCGGCGCGCTGGCGCACCAGGTCGCCAGTGCGGTACAGCAAGCCGCCTTCAGTGCTGAACGGATCGGCGACAAAACGCTCGGCGGTCAGGCCCGGACGGTTCAGGTAACCCCGGGCCAGCCCACTGCCGCCAAGGTACAGTTCACCGGCCATGCCTTGGGGCAGCAGGTTCAGGTCGGCGTCCAACACATAGGCACTGCGGTCGCCAATGCGGCTGCCGATGGGCGCATAGGCAGCACCACACGCCACCTCGCGACCGGCCTTCCAGATCAACGGGGTGACCACGGTTTCGGTCGGGCCGTAGCCGTTGATGATGAAGTCCGGATCCAGGGCCCGCTTGACCCGTTCGAAACTGACGTTAGGCACCGCATCGCCGCCGAAGCAGTAGATGCGCACCTTCGGCGGGTTACCCTCGCGCTCGGCGTGTTCGGCCAGTTGCTGCAGGTACACCGGTGGGAACGCCACCACCGTCACACCGTGCTCGCGCATCGCGTTGTAGGTCTGCTCCGGGGTCCATAGGCTGTCATCGCGAATCAGCAGCGAGGCACCGTGGGTCAGGCTGGTGAGCCAGCGCTCATGGGCACCGTCGAAGGCGAAGGACATGAAATGGAATTCGCAATCGCTGTCGCGCATCTCGTAGCGCTCACCGATGGCCTGGCAATGCATCGCCAGCGGACCATGGGCCACGCTCACACCTTTGGGATTGCCAGTGGAACCAGAGGTGTAGATCACATAAGCGAGGTTCTGCGGATCGACGCTGGCCGACGGTGCATCTGCCGATTGCAGGCTCAAGTCCAGGCGATCGAGTTCCAGCACTTGATCGGCGCCCTCCAGCGGCAATTGCGCCGACACTCGGGAATCGGTGAGCAACAGCGCCAGCCCCGAATCCTCGATCAGGTAGGCCAAGCGTTCCCGTGGGTAACTGGTGTCCAGCGGTACATAGGCCGCACCGGCCTTGAGCACCGCCAGCAGTGCGACAATCACCCCTTCGCTGCGCGGCAGGGCCACGCCGATCCGGGTTTCCGGGGCCACGCCACGGGCAATCAAGGCGTGGGCCAACTGGTTGGCGCGCCGGTCGATGTCGCCATAGCTGAACCGCTGGCCGTCGAAGATCACCGCCGTCGCGTCGGGCTTGAGCGCCGCCAGATGGGCGATGCGCTGGTGTACGGCGATGTCGGTCGGGTATGGCTGCGGGTGGTTGGCAGCCTGTTGCGCCCTGTGTTCCTCGTCATCGGCCAGGGCGATCTCGCCGAGGCGACGCTCGCCGGAGTCGGCAAAGCGCTCCAGCAGGTGCAGCAGTTGTGCACTCAGGCGCTCAATGGTCGCGACGCTGAAATGCGCCTGGTCGAAACTCATGTGCAGCGCCAGCGTCTCGCCCAAGGTCACGCCCAGGGTCAGCGGGTAGTGAGTCTGATCCTGGTTGGCGACTTCGCCGAATACCACACCTTGGGCGGTGCCACGTTGCAACGCCGCGGAAATCGGGAAGTTCTCGAACACCAGCAGGCTGTCGAACAGCGCACCACCGCCCTGCCCGGCCCAGCGCTGGATGCTCGCCAGCGGCGTGTGCTCGAACTCGCGCAAGCTCAGGTTCTGTGCCTGCACGGCGGCCAGCCAGGCCGCGACCGTCTGGTCCGGGCGGGAGCCTGCGATCACCGGCAAGGTATTGATGAACAGACCGACCTGTTGCTCGATGCCCACCAGCTCCGCCGGCCGCCCGGCCACGGTGGTGCCGAACGCCACACAGGCGCTGCCGGTGTAACGCTGCAACAGCAACAGCCACGCCGCTTGCACCAGGGTGTTGACGGTGACTTTCTGCTGGCGGGCGAACGCGTTGAGCCGTTCCGTGCGCGGCACGGCCAGCGTGTAATGCTTGAGCGCGTGGCCGCTTTCGCTGCGCATTTCAGCACTCGCCGCCGCAGCGTTCGCGAGCACGGTCGGCTCCTGCAGATCGGCCAGTTGCTCCAGCCAGAACGCTTCGCTAAGGGCGGCGTCCTGGCGCTGCAACCACTGGATGTAATCGGCGTAGCGGCTGACCGGGCGCGGCGGTTGTTGACCGGCATAACGTTGCAGGACTTCGCCGAGCATCTGCGCGCTGCTCCAGCCATCCATCAAAATATGGTGGTTGGTGAAGATCAGGTGATGACGCTCATCGCTCAGTTGAATCAGCGTGACCCGCAGCAGCCCGGCCTGGGTCAGGTCGAAGCCCCGGGCCAGGTCAGCGGCAATGAAATCCTTGAGGGCCTGGGCGGCGTCATGGCGTTCGCGCCAATCGAGCACGGTGTAGGGCAGCGCCAGACGGCGGTGGATGATCTGCAACTGTTGCTGCAACTCGCCCTGCCAGATGAAGCCGCTGCGCAGGATCTCATGGGCATCCATGGTCGCCTGCCACGCCGCACGGAAACGCTCGGGGTCCAGGCCATCGACATCCACGCACAATTGGTTGATGTAGGTACCGGTGCCCTGCTCGTACAGGGTGTGAAACAGCATGCCTTGCTGCATCGGCGACAGGGGATAAACGTCTTCAATGGCGGCAGCCGGCACGGGGATCGCGTCCAACTGCGCCTGGGTGATGCGCGCCAGCGGGAAGTCCGACGGCGTGGTGCCCATGGCATCGGCCTGGCAGCAATGGTCGATCAGCGCTTCCAGTTCGCGGGCATAGTCATCGGCCAGGCGGGCGACGGTCGCCTCGTTGAATTGCTCATGGCTGAACGTCCAACGCAAGTCAAGCTCGCCGTCGTAGACCTGGCCTTCGACACCCAGCCAGTTGTCCAAGGGCGCATCAAGGCTCTGCTCCAGCCCAGCGCTTTCGCCCGCGGGGCTGAACAGCGCCCCTTCCCGGGCATCGAAACTGCCATCGAACTGGCCGAGGTAATTGAAGGTGATGCACGGCAATGGCAAGGCCTTGAGACGGGCCCGTGAAGTGTCGTCGCCGAGGTAGCGCAGCACACCGAAACCAATGCCCTTGTTCGGGATCGCCCGCAGCTGTTCCTTGATCTGCTTGATCGCGGCACCCACGCTATCGGCCGGGGTCAGCCGCACTGGGAACAGACTGGTAAACCAGCCGACCGTGCGGGTCAGATCGACGTCGCTGAACAACTCTTCGCGGCCATGGCCTTCCAGTTGGATCAAGGTGTCGGCATGCCCGGTCCAGCGACAGATCACCCGTGCCAGGGCGGTCAGCAGCAGGTCGTTGACCTGGGTGCGATACGCTGCGGGAGCCTGTTGCAGCAATTGCTGGGTGAGGGTTTTGTCGAGACGGCTGTGCAGCACTTTGGCGTAACGGCTTTGCCGGCTGCCTTGGGGGTTATCCCACGGCAGATCGACCACAGCGCCTTGCAGTTGCTGCTGCCAGAACGTCAGTTCGGCCTGCACGCTCTCAGTGCTGGCGTAGGCCCGCAAATGTTCGCCCCAGGCCTTGTAGGCGCTGGTCTTGGCCGGCAACTTGATGACGGCGCCAGCGCTGGCCTGTTGATAAGCCCGTTGCAGATCTTCCAGCAGGATGCGCCACGACACGCCGTCCACCGCCAGGTGGTGCACGGCCAACAACAAACGTTGGCTGCCATCGGCCATGCTCGCCAGCACCGCCCGTAGCAGCGGGCCATTTTGCAGGTCGAGGCTGCGCTGGGCCTTGACACAGAGAGCTTCCAGCTCGGCGGTGTTCAGGTTGTCCGCCGTCCACAGCAACTCAGGATCGACCGCGATCGGTGCCACCTCTGCACGCCAGCCGTCAGGGGTTTCGATGAAGCGCGAACGCAAGGCATCGTGATGCGCCAGCAATGCGTTGAGGGCCTGTAGCAGCGCCGGTGCCTGCAACGTTAGATGGCTGCGCAACAAGACCGCCTGGTTCCAGTGGTGACGCTGGGCAATGGTGTCCTCGAAAAACACCTGCTGGATGGGCAGCAACGGCTGCTCGCCAATGACCGGTCCCTGATCGATGACCAGCCCACTGCCGCCCTGCTGCGCGACGCTCGCCAGGCCTTGCACGGTTTGATGCTGGAACAGGTCACGGGGGGTGAAATGGATCCCGGCCTGACGCGAGCGGCTGACCACCTGGATCGAGATGATCGAGTCGCCACCCAGCTCGAAAAAGTTGTCGGTCAAGCCGACCTGTTCAAGCTTGAGCACGTCCTGCCAGATGGCGGCGATGCCTCGCTCCAGTTCACTGCTAGGGGCGATAAAGGCCTGTTGCAGTTGGCTGGCATCCGCTGAAGGCAAGGCCTTGCGGTCGAGCTTGCCGTTGGGACTCAGCGGCATTTGCCCAAGGAACAACAGCTGGGTCGGCACCATATAGTCCGGCAGGCGGTCCTTGAGTTGCGCCTTGAGGGTTTCCCGCGCCGCGCCCTGTTCATCCGCCGAGGCCGACACCAGCGATGTGTCCTGGGGCACCACATAACCCACCAGTTGCAGGCTGCTGCCGCCCTGCACCGCCAGTACGACGGCTTCACTGACCGCCGCCAGTTCCAGCAAACGTGCTTCGACCTCGCCCAACTCGATGCGCAAGCCGCGGATCTTCACTTGATGGTCAACGCGGCCCACGTATTCGATTTCGCCCAAGGCATTGAAACGCGCCAAGTCGCCGGTGCGATACAAGCGCGCACCGCTGGTGGAAAACGGATCGGGGATAAAACGTTCGGCGGTCAACGCCGGGCGCTGGAAGTAACCGCGCGCCAGCAACTCGCCGCCAATCAGCAGCTCGCCGGTCACCCCCACCGGCGTAGGTGCGAGGTGCGCATCGAGCAGATAGGCATGCCGGCCTGGAAGCGGCTGACCTATGGGCAGGGTCAGCGGCAGTGGCCGGCGATTGAAGACATAATCGCTGCAATCGAGGGTGGTGGCCGTGACCGTGGCTTCAGTCGGGCCGTAGGTGTTGAGCAGCTTGACCTGCTCCAGCCCGGCCCGGCGCCAGGCCTGCACGCCTTCGGGCGGCATGGCTTCACCACCGCTGTGCACTTGGCGCAGCGCCGCATAGTCACGCGGACCGACAGCGGCGAATTCCTTGGCGATCATGTTCCAGTAAGCGGTGGTCAAGTCCATGACCGTGATGCCCTGCTCGACGATCTGGCGATACAGGGTTTCGCTGTCCCATACCTCGTTGCCCCGCAGCACTACCGAGGCGCCACAGGTCAGCGGGCCGAACAGTTGCTCGCCAAAGGCATCGAAGTTGAACGTCGCGAATTGCAGCACACAGTCGGCGCGGCTCAAGCCGTAATAGTACTGCGAGGCGAACGCGTGCTTGCTCAGCGCACCGTGGCTGATACCGACACCTTTCGGCCGTCCGGTCGAGCCGGAGGTGAACATCACGTAGGCCAGGCTTTCGGCCCACACCTTGCGTTGCAGATTGCCTGGCTCAGCGCTCTCCCAGGACTCGGCCTGATCCAGGCACAGGCAACGCACGCCGTCGGGCACAGGCAGTCGTTCAAGCAGATGGCTTTGGCTCAAGAGCAAACGGCTGGCGCTGTCTTCGATCATGAATCGCAGGCGATCGACCGGGTATTGGGGGTCCAACGGCACGTAGGCACCGCCGGCCTTGAGCACGGCAAGAATGGCCACCACCAGGTCCAAGCTCCGGTCGACGGCGATGCCCACCAACACGTCAGGACCGACACCCGCCGCCACCAACGTGCGCGCCAGGCGATTGGATCGAGCGTTGAGCTGGCCATAGCTCAATCGTTGTCCATCGCAGATCAAGGCGATGGCGTCCGGGCTGCGTTCAGCTTGCAACTCGAACAGCTCATGCACCGGGCGCTCACTCGGCCAGGTCGTGTCGTGGCGCCCCCACTCCGTCACCAACTGCCGATAGTCGGCCGGCGCCAACAACGCCAGTTCACCGACACGCTGCTGCGGGTCGTTGACGATGTTGCGCAACAGCAGCGTCCAGTGCCGGGCCATGCGCTCGATGGTGTCGGGGTTGAACAAGTCACTGGCGTAGGTGAACGCCGCGTGCAAGTGCCCGCCCTTTTCGTAGGTATCCAGGCTCAGGTCGAACTGGGTGCTGCGGGATTCCCACTCGATGACGCCCAACTCCAGGCCGCTGCCGACTTTCAGCGTGGTGACGTCGGCCACTTCCGGCTGGTGGTTGTACATCACCTGGAACAACGGGTTGTAGCTCAGGCTGCGCTCGAGCTTCAGCGCCTCGACCAGCCGTTCGAAGGGCAGATCCTGGTGGGCCTGGGCACCGAGGGCGGTTTCCTTGATGTCGCGCAACAGGTCGTCGAGGCGGGTCTGGCCGTCCAGTTGCACCCGCAATACCTGAGTGTTGACGAAGAAACCAATCAGCCCTTCAATTTCCCGGCGGTTGCGGTTGGCGATCGGCACGCCAACCCGCAAGTCGTCTTGTCCGGTGTAGCGATGCAGCAGGATATTGAAAGTCCCCAGCAGCAGCATGAACAACGTGACCCCATGCTGGCGGGCAACGCCGCGCAGTTGCTCGACCAACGCGGCGTCCACCACGTGCTCCAGGCGACGACCGCGATAGCTCGGCAGCACCGGACGTGGATAGTCGATTGGCAGCTCCAGCACCGGGTGCTCGTCGCCCAACTGCGTTTGCCAGTAATCGAGTTGACGCTGCAGCTCGCCGGCCTCCAGCCAGCGCCGCTGCCACAGGGCGTAGTCGCTGTACTGGATCGGCAAGTCGGCCAGTTGCGGCGCCACGCCCGCTTCATGGGCGTCGTAGCAGCGAATGAATTCGTCGATCAATACGTTCATCGACCAGCCGTCGGAGACGATGTGGTGCAAGGTCAGCAGCAGGACATGTTCCCGCTCATCGAGCGTGAGCAGTTCGACCCGCAGCAAAGGGCCGCTGGACAGGTCGAAGGGTTGCAGCGATTGGGCTTCGGCGGCCTGGCGCACTGCCTGCTCGCGTTCGGCCGCCGGCAAGGCACTGAAGTCCTTGCGCCCAATCACCAGCGCGGTGCTGGAGGGCACTTGCAGCAGGCTGTCGTCGGCCTGGCGCTGGAACACCGTGCGCAGGGTTTCATGACGGGCCACCAGGCTGGCGAAGGCTTGCTCCAGCGCCGGCAGGCTCAACGCACCTTTGAGCCGCACCGCTCCCGGCAGGTTGTAGGCACTGCTGTCCGGCTCCAGTTGCCAGAGAAACCACATGCGCTGCTGGGCATAAGACAACGCCTGGCGATCCTCGGCCTCGACGCCCCGGGGAATGGGAAAACCGCTGAACTCCACGCCCTCCTTGGCCAACGCGGCCAGGAACATCCGGCGCTTTTCCAGGGGCAACCCGATAAACCGGCGAGCAAGTTTCAAGGCGTCTTCAGCATTCATTTCTGAGGTATCCGGAATCAGTGGGCACAAGGCACAAAGGCAAGTCGTCCCTATGAAACGAATGCAAACCGGAAAAATTAGCGTTTGGGAATTTGTGTCAGGAAGAGAAGCAGAGCGGGGATTTCAGAAGGATGCAGACCTAAATATGGGACCGAGCAATGTGGGAGCGAGCTTGCTCGCGATAGCGGTGGGTCAGTTTGCGGTTAGTTGACTGACACGACGCCATCGCGAGCAAGCTCGCTCCCACAGGGGAGGATGCATCACCCCCAGTCAATGTGGGCTGCATTTGCATGAGCTGGGGAATCAAATCAGGCGCTGATAGCCAAGCCATGGCGCCGATGATGCACGCTCAACTGATCCTTGATCAGCCGCAGCACCTTGGCTTCGTGCTCATGGATAAAGAAGTGCCCGCCCGCCAGCATGTCTACCGAAAAGCTGCCCGACGTCTCACGGCGCCAGCCCATCAGTTGCTCCGTGGTGGCCTTGTCGGCCGTGCCGCCGAACACATGCACCGGGCAGTTGAGCAAAGGCCGCTGGCGTGGCTGGAAACGTCCGCACAGCAAAAAGTCGGCCCGCAGGATCGGCAGGGTCAGGTCCATCAGTTCTTCGTTGGCCAGGATCTCCTCGCTCGTACCGTTGAGGGTGCGCAGTTGTTCGATCAACTCCGCGTCGGTTTTCGCCTCGGCGAAACCGCGGTCGTAGTCAGCCCGCATCGTCGGCGCCGCGGTGCCGGAGGCAAACAGCGCCACCGGTTCCGGGCTGCCAAGTTCACGCAGGGCATGGGCGATTTCACAAGCCAGCAGCGCGCCCAGGCTGTGACCGAACAAAGCGTACGGGGCCTGGAACGTCGGGTACAACTCCCGCGCCAGTTGCATCGCCAACGGGCCCATGTCGGTGTGCAGCGGTTCATCGAAGCGCGCTCCGCGCCCCGGCAACTCCACCGGTTGCACGTGCAGCCATTGCGGCAACGTGCGCCGCCAGCGGCTGTACACCATCGCGCTGGCGCCGGAATAAGGCAGGCACAGCAGGGTCAGTTGGGTCACTGCGGTTTTCTCCGATCGGTCGTGTAAGGAAGATAACGAAATCGTAACCCACAAAATTAGTCAAAACCGTTACGTTCGCTACGAGGTGACGGCGCCTTGTGGGAGCAAGGCTTGCCCGCGATGAACGATAACTCGGTTCATCTTCCCACCCGACCTTATACTGGCGAAACCTCGATCACTGCACACCGCACAGGAGAACGCCATGGGCTGGTCCGCCAAGCAATACGTCACCTTCGAACAGGAACGCACCCGTCCGTCCCGGGACCTGCTCGCCGCCATCCCTCCCACGCAGGCCCGTTCGGTGATCGACCTGGGTTGCGGCCCGGGCAATTCCACCGAACTGTTGGTGGAGCATTTCAGCGGCGCCACGGTGCGCGGCCTGGACAGTTCCAGCGACATGGTCGACGCCGCACGCAAACGCTTGCCCGCCGTGGCGTTCGACACCGCAGACATCGGCCAATGGGATGAACCCGGGCCGTTCGACGTGATCTTCGCCAACGCGGTGCTGCAATGGCTGCCCGACCACGCCACCTTGCTGCCCGCGCTGATCGGCAAACTCGCCCCCGGCGGCAGCCTGGCGATCCAGATGCCCGACAACCTGCACCAGCCCTCCCACCGCTTAATGCGGGAAATCGCAACCAACGGGCCTTGGGCCAGCCAACTGGCCGCGGCGGCTGAATCGCGGACCGAGATGGCGGACCCCAGCACGTATTACTCGATCCTCAAGCCCCACTGCAGCCGTGTCGATGTGTGGCGCACCACCTACCACCACCCCTTGGCCGGCGGCGCCGCGGGCGTGGTGGAATGGTTCAAGGGCAGCGCCTTGCGGCCTTTTCTCGAGCCGCTGGATGAGACGCAACGCGAGCAGTACCTGACGCGCTATCTCCAGGCGATCGAACAGGCTTATCCGGCCCTGGACGATGGGACGGTGCTGCTGCCATTTCCCCGGGTGTTCATGGTCGCGACGCGCTAGGGCGAGGGTCGATGACGCAGCGACGAGGGGCCTAAATTTCTGATCCGGGCCCTCGTTACCTGCTAAGACCAAAAACCCGCAAGAGTGACCGCCGTGGACCTGCAAACCATCCTGGGCAAGCTGTTCGCCAATGCCGGCGCCGTTGGTATCGAAGGCGTCTTCCAATTCGTGTTCGGCCCGCACCAGGCGTACTGGTCCGAGGTCAAGGCCAGCAGCCGCACCGAAGCTGGCCGCCATACCAGCCCCGACGTCACCATCGAGGTGGCGGAGAAGGACTTCCTCGGGATCATGGCCGGCATGGCCAATGTCGAGGAACTGTTCGCCAGCGGTCGCCTGAAGATCGGCGGCAACATGGGCCTGGCGACGTTGCTGCCGCAGATCATCGACCATGCCCGGCATGGCGGTGGCGTGGTGGAAAAGGTCGACATGAACAAGCGCTACCCCACCCCGCCGCGCTTCAGCGAAAAACTCACCGCCAGCCTGCCGACCCAACGCAGCGTGGAACGGCGGCCTCGCAGCGGGCTCTCGGTGCAGGAGTTCCAGGCACGGTATTTGCCCCACGGCACTCCGCTGGTCATCGGCGATGCCTTGCAGGACTGGCCGTTGTTCAAGCTCAGCCGCGAAGAATCCCTGGTGCATTTCGCCGAGCTGCAAGGCATCACCCGCCACGGCGACTACGTGAAGAAGACCTTCTCCACCGAGCGGGATTTTCGCTCCACCTCCATGGCCGACTTCATCGCCTCCCTCGACAACCCGGCGGCCAAGGGCGCCGACGGCGAACCGCCGGCCTACATGGGCAATAACATCCTGCCGGCGCAACTGATGAAGCAGATCAAGTACCCGCCCTACTTCGACCCGTCGCTGTTCATCCCACCGCGCATCTGGATCGGCCCCAAGGGCACCCTGACGCCGCTGCACCGCGACGACACCGACAACCTGTTCGCCCAGGTCTGGGGCCGGAAAACCTTCACCCTCGCCGCGCCTCACCACCGCGAAGCCCTCGGCACCTGGTCCACGGCGCCCCAAGGCGGGCTGGACGGCTGTGACTTCAACCCGGACGCGCCGGACTACCAACGCTTCCCCCACGCCCGCGACGTGACCTTCATGCGCGTGACGCTGGAGGCTGGGGATTTGCTGTTTTTGCCGGAAGGCTGGTTCCACCAAGTGGAGTCGGTGTCGACGTCGTTGTCGGTGAATTTCTGGGTGAATTCGGGGCGGGGTTGGTAACAGCCGGTCTGAAGAAACATTCTTTGTAGCAGGCAGATTGTGGGAGCAAGGCTTGCCCCCGATGAAGGCAATGCGGTCTTTCGGAAATCGAGTCGCCTGTTTCGCGAGCAAGCTTTGCTCCCACAGTCCCCTTGCCACAGTTTGTGTTTGGACCTGAAATATGAAGACTGCTTCACCCAAGTGAACTCCACCCACCTCCCACCAGTCAGCAGGTAAGGCCCTCCATTCAAGGTGCTAGACCATGCAGATATCCCTCGCCCGCCAGGTTGCCCTGGTCACCGGCGCCAGTTCCGGCATTGGCGCAGGCGCGGCCAGGGCGTTGGCTGACGCCGGTGCCGCGGTGGTACTCAACTACCACTCCAACGCCGGCCCGGCGCAAGACCTGGCCCGTGAAATCAATGCCAATGGCGGCCGTGCCATCGCCGTGGGTGCCGATGTGTCGAAGGAACAAGAGGTCGAACAGTTGTTCGCCCAGACCCTTGAAGCCTTTGGCACGCTGGACATCCTGGTGGCCAATTCCGGCCTGCAAAAAGACGCGCCCGCCGTCGACATGAGCCTGGAAGACTGGAACACCGTGATCGGCACCAACCTCACCGGCCAGTTCCTCTGCGCCCGCGCCGCCCTGCGGATCTTCAACCGCCAGGGCATTCGCCAGGGCGTGTCCCGGGCGGCGGGCAAGATCATCCACATGAGTTCGGTGCACCAGCGCATTCCCTGGGCCGGCCACGTCAATTACGCCGCGTCCAAGGGCGGTGTCGATCTGCTGATGCAGAGCCTGGCCCAGGAAACCAGCCACCAGCGCATCCGCATCAACAGCATCGCCCCCGGGGCCATCCGCACGGCCATCAACCGTGACGCCACCGAGGGCGAGCAAGAGCAAAAGCTGCTGGAGCTGATTCCTTACGGTCGCGTTGGCGACGTGGAGGACGTCGCCAACGCGGTGGTCTGGCTGGCCTCGGACTTGTCCGATTATGTGGTGGGCACCACGCTGTTCATCGATGGCGGGATGAGCCTTTATCCGGGGTTTCGCGGCAATGGCTGATCATGACGAACCGCAAAGCCCCATCGAGAACCACGGCATCATCGGCGACATGCGCACCGCTGCGCTGGTCAATGACCGCGGCAGTGTCGACTTTTTCTGCTGGCCGGAATTCGACAGCCCGTCGATTTTCTGCTCTCTGCTCGACACCCCGGAGGCGGGCATCTTCCAGCTCGCGCCAGACCTGCCGGATGCCCGTCGCCAACAAATCTACCTGCCTGACACCAACGTCCTGCAAACCCGCTGGCTGAGCGACGGCGCCGTGGTGGAGATCACCGACCTGCTGCCCATCGGCGATAGCGAGGATGATCTGCCGGTGTTGATCCGCCGTGTGGGCATGACCATCGGCAGCGCAACGTTTCGCCTGCGTTGCGCGGTGCGTCACGACTATGCCCGAGCCGCCACCACGGCGCGCCAGGACGGTGCCCACATCTGTTTCGAGGCGCCGGGGCAACCGAGCCTGCGCTTGTGCTCCGATCAGTCCATGACGCTGGACGGCAACGCGGCGGTGGCCGAATTCACCCTGGAACAAGGCCAGAGCGCCGAGTTCCTGCTGGGCGGCATCGACGACCCACGGCTTCAGGATGACGTCAGCACGATATGCCTGGAACGGACCCTGGCGTTCTGGCGCGGCTGGATCGGCCAATCCAACTATCGCGGACGCTGGCGGGAAATGGTCAACCGCTCGGCCCTGGCGCTGAAGCTACTGACCTCGCGCAAACACGGCGCCATCCTCGCCGCCGCCACCTTCGGCCTGCCGGAAACCCGCGGTGGCGAGCGCAACTGGGATTACCGCTACACTTGGATCCGCGACGCCTCGTTCACGGTCTACGCGTTCATGCGCCTGGGCTTCGTCGAAGAAGCCAACGCCTATATGCGCTGGCTGCGCGGGCGGGTCAGCGACTGTTGTGAACAGCCGACCAAACTCAACATCCTCTACGGCCTGGACGGCAGGCTGGAGCTGCCGGAAACCGAGCTGTCGCACTTGAGCGGGTTCGGCAATGCGCAGCCGGTGCGCATCGGTAATCTGGCTTACAAACAGGTGCAATTGGATATTTTCGGCGAGCTGATGGACGCGGTGTACCTGGTCAACAAATACGGCGAAGCCATCTCCCATCAAGGCTGGAAACACACCGTCGAGGTGGTCGACCAGGTGTGCAAGGTCTGGCAGGACAAAGACGTGGGCATCTGGGAAATGCGCGGCGAAAAACAGCATTTCCTGCATTCGCGGCTGATGTGCTGGGTCGCCGTCGACCGCGCCATCCGCCTGGCCGAAAAACGCTCCCTGCCCGCCCCGTTCGCCCGCTGGGACGAGACGCGCCAGGCCATCTACCAAGACATCTGGACCAACTTCTGGAACGACGAACATCAACACTTCATCCAGCGCCTGGGCAGCACCGCCCTGGATGGTTCGATGCTGTTGATGCCTCTGGTGCGCTTCGTCAGCGCCCGCGACCCTCGCTGGCTCTCGACACTCGATGCCATCGAAAAAAACCTGGTGCGCGACGGCATGGTCTATCGCTACCGCAACGACGACAGCCCCATCGACGGCCTCAGCGGCATCGAAGGCTCATTCGCGGCCTGCTCGTTCTGGTACGTCGAATGCCTGGCCCGCGCCGGTCGCGTGGAAAAAGCCCAGTTGGAATTCGAACAGTTGCTGCGCTACGCCAACCCGCTGGGGTTGTACGCCGAAGAGTTCGACAGCCACGGCTACCACCTGGGCAACACTCCGCAGGCCCTGACTCACCTGGCGTTGATCAGCGCTGCCAGCTTTCTGGATCGCAAGTTGAGCGGGGAGAAGAATCATTGGCAGCCATGAGCGAGATCGGCACCACTTTCGAGTGAACACACTGTGGCGAGGGGATTTATCCCCGCTGGGCTGCGCAGCAGCCCCAAAAGCTGCACCCCGGTGTATCAGATTGATTGGGGACTCTTGAGGGGCTGCTACGCAGCCCAGCGGGGATAAATCCCCTCGCCACAAAAGCACTGCGCCAGCTAGCGTGTCGAGTCGGCCAGCTCGATATCATCCAACGCTCGGTTGGCCAACAATCTGGCCAGCTCGATCAACTGCTGAATCCCCAGCGCAACATGCCGCCGGGAACCTTCCAGCTCGAACCCCAGGTCACTGACCAGCGCATCGGCCGAGGCCAGGGTTTCGCTCAGGGTGGTCAGCACCGATTCGGTGTTGAGACCGGGGACCACGGTGAAAACCTGGCCGTCCTGGGTGTCGGGCTTGGGCGGGGTGGGCGACAAGTGGATGTTCAGCGCGCGGTCGGCGGCTTCGCGGAGTTTTTTTGTATCGAGGGTGGTGTAGGCAGAGAGGTCTTCGGCGCGTGGAGGGTTGGGGGTGATTTTGACCATTGTGAAACTCCTGACTTGAAGTTGAGCTCACTCGCCTCGTGACCAAACGAGGTGGTGGGCTATACGCAGGTTGGTCAACCGGGAAGTCAGGCACCCGGCGCACTCGAAAGTGCCCCGCGCACAGCCCACCGCAAAGCATACCGACAAGCGCACAAAAAAGCGCCGACATGCTGAGGTTGGCGCGTGTGCGCCTGACATTGGACGGGTGACCAAACCCGGTCGCTGATTTTGCAGCGACGGGCAAAGCCTATCCCCACCCTTTCCGAACCGGCAACCGACGCGACTCGTCAGAAAATTCCGGTTCACCTATTTTTTTGTAGGAACACCGCACCACTGTGGCGAGGGGATTTATCCCCGTTGGGCTGCGCAGCAGCCCCCTAAACAGCCAACTCAATCTGCCTGATGCACCGAGGCGCTGGTTACAGGGGCTGCTTCGCAGCCCAACGGGGATAAATCCCCTCGCCACAGAAGCAATCACCGCAATTCGCCCATTTATCGTTACGCCCCCTTTCAAGTTGCCAGCCCCGCCAACCCCTCCTAAGATCGATGCTCTCACGGGTGCAGCGGAGCTGCCCGATAAAAACCCGACTCAAGGATCTGACATGACTCATATCAAACGCCCCATCACCACCCCACCCCGAACAGGCCTGTCCCGCGAAGACCTCTGGGAAGGCCAGGACCGGGGCCTGATCAAGTGCTGGGAAATCGGCCGCGACCGGGCGATGAAGTTTCCCGAACTGGCGCAACGCTGCCTGGCCGGTGAATTGCCAGTGCTGGGCTGGAAAGGTGGCGTCAGCCGCAGCCTGAAGAAAAACGAAAAATTCGGTTGCCTCAAGTACCTCGCCCAATGGCAGGGCCTGCGCGGTGAAGACCTGGACATCGACCTGACCCAGGAGCGCACCTTGACCTGTTCCAGCACGAACATGATCGTGACGTTTACCCCGGATCGGGCCAAATACGTCAACCAGGAACCTGCCTGAACGCAACCGCACACTGCCGGAGGCCGACATGAACCTTGAGCCCAGGATCAACTTCGCCGTCACGCCGTTGCTGCGCATCGCCTACGAAGAACACGGCCCCGCCAGCGGTGCCCCCGTCATCCTGCTGCACGGTTTTCCGTACGACCCCAGGGCGTTCGATGAAGTCGCGCCGGCCTTGGCCCAGCGTGGCTACCGGGTCATCGTGCCCTATCTGCGCGGCTACGGCCCGACCCGCTTCAACAACCCGACCATCCTGCGCTCCGGCCAGCAAGCGGCGTTGGCCCAGGACCTGCTGGACCTGATGCACGCGCTCTCCATTCCCCAAGCGGCACTGTGCGGCTACGACTGGGGCGGTCGGGCGGCGTGTATCGTCGCGGCCCTGTGTCCCGAGCGCGTACGCTGCCTGGTGACCGGCGACGGCTACAACCTGCAGGACATTCCCCGCTCCACGCAGCCGCTGGACCCGGAAACCGAACATCGGTTGTGGTACCAGTACTATTTCCATACCGCACGGGGTGTCGAAGGCCTGACGCAAAATCGACGTGAACTGTGTGAATTACTTTGGCGCCTGTGGTCCCCGACCTGGAAGCGCGGCGCTGAACTGTACCCCCTCAGCGCCGCGTCGTTCGACAACCCGGACTTCGTCGACGTGGTGATCCACTCCTACCGTCATCGTTTCATGTACGCACCGGGCGACCCGACGCTGGAGTGGATGGAGGAACGGCTGGCAGCACAACCGGCCATCAGCGTGCCGAGCATTTCCCTGTGCGGCGCCGACGACGGCGTGGGGCCCGCGCCGGCACACGATGAAGACGTCGAGCATTTCACCGGTTTCTATGAGCGGCGAGTGCTGGCCGGTGTCGGCCACAATATTCCCCAGGAAGCCCCCGAGGCCACGCTCAAGGCATTGCTTGATCTGCTTGAGGGCTGACGGCGAACCGCTCGCGATAGGCCTGAGGCGTCACCCCCATGGCCCGTAGGAAACTGCGGCGCAGGGTTTCTTCGCTGCCGAAGCCGCATTGCACCGCCACCCGTTTGATCGACACGGCGGTGTCGGACAACAGACGGCGAGCGGTTTCCACGCGAATCAACTCCACCGCCCGCGCCGGGGTCTGGCCGGTGTCGGCGCGGTAGTGCCGCACAAAACTGCGCTCGCTCATGCCCACCTCGGCAGCCAAACTCGACAGGCCCAGGTCACGGGTGAGGTTTTCGGCGATCCAGGCATGCAGCTCGTCAAACCGACTGCCTTGCTTTTGTAGTGACAAGGTCACACTGAACTGCGATTGCCCGCCAGGACGCTTGAGGAACACCACCAAGTGCCGGGCGACCTCCAGCGCCACCGCGCGGCCCAGGTCCTCCTCGACCAGCGCCAGGGCCAGGTCGATGCCGGCCGTAACCCCGGCCGAGGTCCAGACCGGACCGTCGTTGATGAAAATCGGGTTGGGTTCGACCCGCAACTGCGGATGTTGCTCGGCCAATTGTTCGCAGCGGGTCCAGTGCGTCACCACACGCCGTCCGTCCAGCCAACCGCTGGCGGCCAGCAGGAACGCCCCGGTGCACACCGACGCCACCCGCCGCGAACGCAGGCCGTGATCCTTGACCCAGGCCACCAGCGCCGGGTCCTTCGCCGCCTCGTACACGCCCCAGCCACCGGCGATCAACAGCGTGTCGCTGCCTTCGCTCGGCAGCGGCTCGGCCATCAGCGCCAACCCCGCCGAAGACATCACCGCCCCGCCCCCCACGGCGATAACCGTCGGCGTGTACGGCAACGGCAGGCCTTGTTGGCGGGCCAGGTCATTGGCCGAGGCAAACACCTGCAAAGGCCCGGTGACATCCAGCACTTGCACGTTGGCGAAGGCCAGGACATGAACGGTTTTCGGTGAGTGGGGCATATTGGCGTGATTCTTGGGCTTATTGGCGTATACGCCAGAGCCTACGGATCTAAAGTAAAACCGTCCACCCCTCGGCCATCACATCATCCAAAGGAGCACGCGATATGACGCTGCAGATCGGTTTGCTGTTATTTCCCCAAGTCCAGCAGTTGGACCTGACCGGCCCTTATGACGTACTGGCTTCGTTGCCAGACGTGAAGGTCCATCTGATCTGGAAGGACTTGGCCCCGGTCACCGCCAGCACCGGGCTGGTGTTGCTGCCCACCACCACGTTCGAGCACTGCCCGAAACTCGACGTGATCTGCGTCCCCGGCGGGACCGGCGTCGGCCCCTTGATGGAAGACGAGCAGACGCTGGCCTTCATCAAGCGACAAGCCGCCGAGGCGAAATACATCACCTCGGTGTGTACCGGTGCGCTGGTGCTCGGTGCGGCGGGCCTGTTGCAAGGCAAGCGCGCCACCACCCACTGGGCCTATCACAGCCTGCTGCAAACCCTGGGCGCGACACCGGTCAAGGATCGCGTGGTTCGCGACGGCAACCTGCTCACCGGTGGCGGCATCACGGCCGGGATCGACTTTGCCTTGACCCTGGCGGCCGAACTGTTCGACCAGGACACCGCCGAACTGGTCCAACTGCAACTCGAATACGCCCCTGCCCCGCCATTCAACGCCGGCAGCCCCGACACCGCGCCGGCGCACGTGCTGGAAGAAGCAAACCGGCGTTCGGCCGAGTCGTTCCGGGTGCGCTCGCAAATCACCCAACGTGCTGCGGCGCGGTTGGAACGGGCGTAACGATAAGCCCCAGTCAGGCACTGCTGTGCTGTGCTGTGCTGTGCTGTGCTGTGCTGTGCTGTGCTGTGCTGTGCTGTGCTGTGGGAGCAAAGCTTGCTCGCGAAACAGGCGCCTCGATTTCTGAAAGACCGCATCGCCTCTATCGCGGGCAAGCCTTGCTCCCACAGAGCTAGGCTCGCCACAAGGGTCAGGTTTCCCCTCCTGGCGATACCGCTCGCTCATGAGGTTTTCCCTGTCGGATCAACTCGATTCAGAACGGGCTGGCGGTGGGCCGCACGATCAGTTCGCTGACGTCGACGTCCGCCGGTTGCTCGATGGCGTAGGCGATCGCCCGGGCGATGGCGTCGGCCGGAATGGCGATCCTGCGGAACTCACGCATCTCGGCACGTCCACCTTCATCGGAAATGCTCTCGGCCAGTTCCGATTCGGTCACGCCGGGGGAAATCACCGTCACCCGCACATCACCCCCTACTTCCTGGCGCAAACCCTCGGAAATCGCCCGCACGGCGTACTTGGTGGCGCAATACACGGCGGCAGTCGGGCTGACAGCATAGGCACCGATGGACGCAATGTTGATGAACTGGCCGCTGCGCTGGCGCTGCATCAGCGGCAAGCCGGCAGCGATGCCGTGAAGTACGCCACGGATGTTGACGTCGATCATACGGTCCCACTCCTCGACTTTCAGCGCCTCGAGTTTGGAGAGCGGCATGACCCCGGCATTGTTGATGATCACGTCGACCTTACCGAACCGCTCGACAGCAAAGTCGATCAGGTCCTGGACATCATCGCGACGGGTCACGTCCACAGCCTTGCAGACCGCTTGCTGGCCGGCGGCTTCGAGTGCCTGCACCAGTGTTTGCAAACGATCGATGCGCCGGGCGCCAAGCACGACACGAGCACCGCGAGCCGCGAGCAACCGCGCCGCGGCTTCACCAATCCCGCTGCTGGCGCCGGTGATGACCACTACTTTATTTTGAATATCGGACATGATGGTTCCCTCGTCTGGATGTGTTAGCCCCGGTAGGAGCGTTTTGACAGGTCCAGATTAGGGAACCGACCGAGGCCAGGGTTAGCCGGATCCTCCTGCGCACTTGCACGATCCTGTAGCGATAAAACCGACTCTGGCCGACAGCCGCGCAATCGGTTTTACTAGCGCGGTCCACTCATTTGGCCAGGGAGGTTGATCGGCATGTCGGTATCCACGTCCATCCACATTGCGCCAGACGACGGCGTTAATCTTCGTCGCGCCGAACTGGCGAGCCTGATGATGCGCTTCGCACCGGAATTTGGCGTCCACCCCACGGCCATCGAAGCCTTGCACCTGATCCGTAGCGATCAGCCAACCGAAGCGCTGCACACCGTGCACAAGCCTGGTTTATGCGTGATCATCGAGGGGCGCAAGGAAGTGCGCCTGGGGGACGAATGCTACGTGTATGACCCGCTCAATTACCTCGTCGTCTCGGTGACCCTGCCATTGGCCGGCCAGGTGATTGAAGCCAGTCCCGAGCGTCCCTACCTGTGCATTCGTCTCGACATCGATCCGGCACAGATCTGCCACCTGATTGCCGACGCCAGCCCTATCGGCGTGCCGGCTGAAAGAAGCGGACGCGGGTTGTTCCTGGATCGCATCGATGCGCCATTACTCGACGCGGTGTTGCGCTTGCTGCGGCTGTTGGACAGCCCGGATGATATCGCCACCCTCGCGCCGTTGGCCCAACAGGAGATTTTCTACCGGCTGCTGCGTGGCGCCCAAGGCCAGCGCTTGCACGAAATCGCCATTCCCGACACCCAGACCCATCGCATCAGCCGCGCCATCGAGTGGCTCAATACCCATTACGCCGAGCCACTGAGCATCGACCGCCTGGCACAAATGATCAATCTCAGCCCTTCGGCCCTGCATCACCGCTTCAAAGCTGTGACCGCCATGAGCCCGCTGCAATACCAGAAACAGCTGCGCCTGCAGGAAGCCCGACGGTTGTTGTTGGCGGAGAACTGCGACGTTTCGTCAATTGGCTACAAGATGGGGTATGAAAGCCCGTCGCAGTTCAGCCGCGAATACAGCCGCCTATTTGGCGCCTCGCCGAGCAAGGACATCGCTCGCTTGCGTGCCCAGGCGTTGCAAGCTAGTAGCGCTTGATCCTGCACACAAACAGGATCAGGCCACTTTTCCACAGACGAAAAAAAACCCGCCTAGGCGGGTTTTTTGAGGACCAATTTGACTCCCTGTCCGGCATTCCATGCCTGGTCCAATCATCCATGACCCTAAGCACTCCCTGTACTCAGTGGATGAACATAGATTAGGCCCACCGGTGATTTGGAAAAAGACGAGAAAGCAGTAACGGCGTGTAAGCGTTTCGCTATAGGACTCTTTGTTGACTTTTCAGTGGGCGAAAAAAAACCCGCCGAAGCGGGTTTTTCCAAGACCATTACGACTCCCTGTCGATAGCTAATCCTTGCATGGTCGATCGTCCCTGATCCTGAGCACTTCCTGTGCTTCAGTGGATAAGTCCAGATTACGCCTCGGATCCAAAATGAAATAGACGACATAGCTACCATCGCGTGTAAGACATTCGCTATACCTGCCCCTCCGAAAACCCTTAGCTCCGTCAGCCTGTCGACTCAAGGCTTGTGCAGGAATGCTTCAATATTGGCCATCTGCTCGTCCCAGCCACGGCTGTCCATGCGAAAAGCCTTGAGCCGGCGAGCTTCAGGAATGTTGTTGAAACCCGACTCCACGACTTTGAGCAAGGTACCGCCATCCATGTCTTCGAGTTCGAATTGCACCCGGGTTTCGGACTCCTGGGAATAATCCACCTGCGGCTCGACAGCGTAAGGATGCCAGCGAAACGAGAAGACCCGCTCGGGCTCCACCCGCTCCACCGCTACGTCCCAGATAAGGTGTTCGTAACCTGGATAAGTAATTTGCCCCTGGGTCCGCTCACCTGCCACAAACCGTTTCCCCTCAAGGGCGACACCGAACCATTGGCCGAAGGCTTCGGCATTGGCCAGGGCGCGCCAGACTTGGGAGCGCGGGGCCTTGAGCAGGATCTTTCTTTCAATGCGATCGGATGAATGCATGAGTCACCTCCTGTGTTTCAACAGTAGGCTTGTAAGACCACAAGGCCAACCGGAAAGTTGTATCTGACCGTTGTTTAGCGCTCGTTGACTTTAAAAGAGCATGGCGCGATGTACACTCCCCCGGCGCTTTCAACCCCTCAAGGAGAGACCAAACATGTTCCCACGCTTGCTTCTGGCCCTGACGCCGCTGCTTTTTGTCGCCGTTGCTCAGGCCGATGACTGTGCCGACGCCATCACTCAAGGCGAAATGAACCAATGCGCAGCCAAAGAAAACAAAGCTGCAGACAACGAGCTGAACAGCTTGTACAAGCAGATCACCGCACGCCTGAAGGACAATCCCGAGGCCAAGAAAATGCTGGTCAAGACTCAGCGCGCCTGGATAGCCTTCCGTGACGCCGAATGCGATTTTTCCGCCTCCGGGGTTAAGGGCGGCAGCGTCTATCCGCTGATCTACAGCAATTGCATCACTGCCCAGACCAAAGCTCGGGTCGAGGCATTCAAGACCTATCTCAAGTGCAAGGAAGGGGATCTGAGCTGCCCCGTACCCGAGGCTTAACAGCCAGGATGTGAAAAAGGATGACCTCTACAGGTCATCCTTTTTTGTCCAAAGCTTTTATTGCGGAAAAACAAAACCCCTACCTGCATCAGCAGATAGGGGTTTCGGAATTTAATCTTGACGATGACCTACTCTCACATGGGG
>NZ_JBDGLI010000031.1:0-29355 GCF_057655955.1 Pseudomonas sp. Soil_N_39 | reverse complement strand
GAACTCAGCAGTGAAACGATGCATCGCCGATGGTAGTGTGGGGTTTCCCCATGTGAGAGTAGGTCATCGTCAAGATTGAATTCCCAGAACCCCTGTCTGCATCAGCAGACAGGGGTTTTGTCGTTTTGGGCCGGTAATCGGATCGAGCCCCTGATGCCACGGCAAACCCCCAATGCCGTTGCTATGCTGTGAAAGGCGGGCCCTGGCGACAAAGGGCCCGCGACGTCACTGGTCATGGGGATTCCAATAATGAAAAACCCTTATGCTCCCGGCTTTTGGTGCGCCACTGCGGCATTGCTGCTGCTTTCGGCAACTTATTTTTATGGCGTCATGCTCACTCACCAAATTGACAAGGCGCTGCTGTTCCTCGACAGCGCGGCGGCGTTGATCGGCGTGATATCCATTGCAGTCGTGGCCTGGGCTTCGCTTCAGGGCCAACGAATCAAGAAAAAACACCTTGAGCAAGGCAAGACCCTGGTGCTGATTTGGGACACCAAGGTGGCGCTGCGACGTGTCGAAACAGTGTTTGACCGTTATTTCTGGGGCAGTTATTGGCAGCCTGGCCGCACGTTCCAGGAAGTCATGGGCGAGCTCACCGGCACCCCGCTGGAAAAAAGCCTCGAAGCCCTGAAAACCCAGTGCGCGGCCTTGGACAAGCAGGTCACCCAGGACGGCTGGCACTGGCTCAACAACGCCCGCGAGTTGTGTGACGTGGCTAACGCCATGGCTCGGGAGCGCTATCAACTGGATTTTTGCGATTCACGCGCAGATTCATCGGGTGCCGCTGTGATCAATCGCGATTTCGAAGTGCTGGTGTACACCTGGACAGCCCGGCTCAAGACGTTCGATCATCAGCTCGACGAGATCGAAGTCCAATATTCGTAGACCACCTCTCAAGAAAACGTTTTTACCCCTATAAACATTGGGCCCGCAGGGGTGCCTGATGGTAATCTCCCCTCCTCTTTGCGGCGTCGAGCCACCCCCTTTGCGGGTCAGGGAAGACGACGGCTTTCTTCAACCATGGATATCGATCGGGTCACTCATGAATAAATCAGCAAGCGTACTTCTGGGAATCGTTGTGGCTGTCGGTGCTATCAGCGCGGGCGGCGCCTGGTACACCGGGACCAAACTCGAAGGCGTGTTGAAAAATGCTATTGCCGATAGCAATAAGCAGATGCAGACCGCCTTGGCCGGGTCCAACAGCAGTGCCGCCCTGGAGCTGGTTTCCATGGACCGTGGCACATTTAGCAGCACCGCCCACTACCGTCTCAAAGGCGAAGGCGAGATGTTCGGTGGTGAGTCGGTCGAGCTGCTCTTCGTCGACCGGATCGAGCACGGCCCACTGCCATTCTCTCGCTTGATCACGCTCAAGTGGCTGCCGGTCATGGCCACCAGTCACACCGCGCTGGAGCGCAATCCACTGACTGACAAATGGTTCGCCGCGACCAAGGACCAGTCCCCACTCAAAGGTGTGGTCAACCTGGGCTACGACGAGTCCATCAACGGCACCTACGAGCTGCTGCCATTGGAAACCAAGTTGGATGAGCAATCCCAGCTCACCTTCTCCGGCCTGAAAATCGACTTGGCCGCCAGCGCCCAAGGCCAGAAGGTCAAGGCTGACGGCTACATGGACAGCTTCAAGTTGACCACCGTTGCCGAAGACCAGACACCCGTGCAGGTCGAGCTGAACGGCCTGACATTGGCCAGCAACCTGAGCAAAAGCTCATACGGTTACTACATGGGCGACAACACCCTGCTGATGAGCAACACCAAGGCCACCTTCGGTGAGCCTAAGTCGGTGCTGGGTCTGAAGAACTTCGAAATGAAGAACAGCAGCAGCGAGAACGGCACCAGCGCTTCGGGGCGTGCCGATTACAAGATCGGTGAGCTGTCGTTCAACGACAAGACCATCGGTTCGGCGCAGATGGCGGTCAGCCTGAAGAACCTGGACATCCCGGCCACCATGTCGCTGATGCAGATCTACCAGACCAAGCTGCAACCCTACGAAAAAGCGGCCGCCGAAGCAGCTGCAGCCGGTGAACCGGCGCCGGAGTTGAGCCTGACCGAAGCTGAAGAAGCACAGGTCAAAGCCGATCTGGAAAAACTCTTGGCCGGTGCCCCGCAAGTGGCCTTGGAAAATCTGTCGTTCAACACCGCCAACGGTGAAAGCCGTGCCAGCCTGATCGTTGATCTGACCAAGCCGCAGTCCATGGACCTGCCGCCGGATGAACTGGGACGTCAGTTGCTCGCCCTGCTGGATTTCAATCTCAAGGTTTCCAAGCCGATGCTGGTGGACCTCATGACTGTGCAGGCACAGATGGAAGGCCAGACGGATGCCAAGCTGATCGCCGATCAAGCCACGGCTACCAGCGATATGTTCAGCGCCATGGCCGTTGGTACTCAATTGGCGACCCTTGAAGGCAACGACGTTGTCACCAAGTTGCACTACGCCAACAACCAGGTCGATTTCAATGGCCAGAAAATGACCGTTGAGCAATTCACGGCATTTGTGATGAACAAGCTGGGCGGCGGCGTCGCTATCCAGTAAGCCGTTCAAGTCACACCCAGAACCCGGCCCGTGCATGACGCATGGCCGGGTTTTTTTATGCCCACCGATCAGCCCAGCGCCGAAATCTGTATCGATTCTGAAGAATTGTGGCGTTCCTGAAGATGACCCGCCCGAGAGTGCAAGACTAGGCCCATTAGAGCTTGGCTGGATTCCTTTGATCCGGCTTCCTGTTTGATGGGCAAGGGGGCACTGCGACCCGGCTGGCCATGTAAGGATGCTGACGAATGCCGCGTACTGTGGGTCCTTTTATTCAACGTGGTTTGCGCCCGTTGTTTCGCGTCGCACTGTGCAGCCAACTGTGCTGGCCGATGCTGGCGTTTGCCGATAGCGCCTATGACCAAATGGTGCTCGATGCCCGTGCAGGTCATTACACGCCTGCGCTGACTGCGTTGCGCCAGGTGCCGGCCGGCCAGGCCAGCGCCGCGCAAATCAGTGACCACCTGCAGATCGCCAGTTGGGCCGGTCTCGATACCGAGGTGGTGACGGTCTATGAAACCCAGGGCCGCAATCGAGCGTTGCCGGTCCAGGCGCTGACTGCAACGGCTCGTGCCTATCGCAACCTCAAGCGCTGGGATTCGGCGGCCGAGCTGTACCGCCAGGCCTTGGTGATCGATCCTCAGAATCCCGATTTGCAACTTGGTCTGGCTTTGACCCAGGCCGATGCAGGCCAGCCCGACGAAGCTGTCACTCGCGCCAAGGCCCTGGTCGCTGCCAAGCCGACAGATCCGATGCGTCGACTGGCACTGGGCTATGCCTTGACCCGCGCCAACAGCCCCCACGAAGCGCTGTTCGAATACGATCAAGCCTTCACTCGCGCGGGTAACCGCCCAGAGGTTGCGCGCGAATACATCTACGCCCTGCAACGCGCACGGCTGCCGGAGCCTGCGCTGCGCCTGGCGCGTCTGCAACCGGGGCTGATCGACCGTGGCGTGCAGCGACGCCTGGAAGGTGACGTCGCCGCCGAGCGGGTGCGCCTGGCGGACATGGCCAGCCGCAGCGAACAGGAGCGCTTCATCATTGCCGACCGCGCCCTGGCCGACTACGACAAGTTGCTCGCCACCTGGACCCCGGTGGCCGAGGCCCATGACGACGTACTCCGTTGGCGCATCGATCGCATGGGCGCCCTCAACGCCCGCGCCCGTCGGGCTGAAGTGATTGCCGAATACCAGACGTTGCTCGCCGAGGGTGTGAGCATTCCCACTTATGCCCTGCGCTGGGTGGCCTCTTCCTATCTGGAACAGCGAGAGCCGGAAATCGCCGTCGATCTGTACCGCCGGGTCCTGATCGCGCCGGATGCCGATCCTGCGGAGCGTTTTGAAGACAGCACCGCGCTCTACTACGCGTTGCTGGAAAGTGAAAAATCCGAAGAGGCCCGTGCACTGGCCGAAGACATGGCGAAAGCCCAGCGTCCGCGCATCGAACTCAAGGGCCTGCCGATCGGCAACCCCAACGATGAATGGATGGACGCCCAGCAACTCGCCGCCCAGGCCGGCACGTACGGCGCCGATTTGCCCTCTGCCGAGGCGCGCCTGGACACCTTGGTCAACCAAGGCCCCGGTAACACCGGTATGCGCCTGGCCCAGGCCGATCTGTACCAGGCCCGTGACTGGCCGCGCCGTTCGGAAAACCTGCTCAAGGAAGTCGAGGCCACGATCCCGCGCAACCGGGATCTGGAAGTCGCCCAGGCCCGCGCCGCCATGGATTTGCAGGAATGGCGGCAGATGGATGCGTTGACCGACGACGTGGTCGCCCGCTACCCGGAAAACGCCCATGTCAAACGTCTGCAACGCCAGCGTGAGGTACACGACATGGCCGAGCTGCGCATCGAGGCCTACACCGGCAAGAGTTATGGCGGTGGCAGCGGTGACGCCGGTGCAGTGACTGGCAGCCGGGATTTTGGCATCGAAACGCTGCTCTACAGCCCGCCCATCGATGAAGACTGGCGGCTGTTCGGCGGTGCCGGCTACGCCACCGGTGATTTCGAGGAAGGCACCGGCCATCATCGTTGGCAGCGTCTGGGCGTGGAGCGTCGCACTCGGGACATGACGCTGGAGGCCGAGGTCTCCAATCACTCCTACGGTTCCGGCGACAAGCAAGGCGCACGCGTGGCCGTGGCGCGGGACATCGACGACCACTGGCAATACGGCGGTAGCCTGGATTACCTCTCGGCCAATACCCCGCTGCGGGCGCTCAACAGCGGCATCCGCGCTAACGGCGGGAGTGGTTTCGTCCGTTGGCGGGCCAATGAAAGCCGCGAGTGGCGACTGGCGGTCAGCCCGTCCCATTTCAGCGATGGCAACAACCGTCTCGAAACCCTGCTGACTGGCCGCGAGGGCATCTACAGCGCGCCGCGCCTGCAAGTGGAACTGGGCCTGGAAGTGGGCGCCAGCCGCAACAGCGGCTCCAACGAAGTGCCCTATTTCAACCCGAAAGCGGATTTCAGCGTCATGCCGACCGTGAGCGCCAACCACGTGTTGTATCGCCGCTACGAAACCACGTGGAGCCAGCAGTTCCAGGTCGGTGCCGGTACTTACAGCCAGCGCGACTACAACACCGGGGCCATGGGATTGCTCAGCTACGGCCAGCGTTTCATCTGGAACGACGTGCTAGAGGCAGGTGCCGCGCTGAGCTGGCTCAACCGCCCTTACGACGGCGATCGCGAAAGCGATCTGCGCCTGCTTGTCGACCTCACCTATCGCTTCTAGAAGAGTTTGAAGATGCCTGTCATTTCGCGATTCATCCTTCTGCTGGGGGCCTTGCTGATCAGCGCTTGTGCCCAGCAAGCCCCGGCGTTCACGCCGCCCTCGCAGCGTCCGCTGGCGGCCAACGACGCGCCGTGGCCAAAGAACCATGTGCTCGGCATCGCCTACCACGATGTCGACGACCGAGACCCGGACCAGGCGCTGGTGGCCGTGCGCACCGAACGGTTGATCGAACAGTTGGCGTGGCTACGGGAAAACAACTACCAGCCGGTCACGGTGGACCAGATCATCACGGCCCGCAATGGCGGTCCGGAACTGCCGCCGCGTGCGGTGCTGCTGAGTTTCGACGACGGCTACTCGAGCTTTTATACCCGCGTCATGCCCATCCTGCGCGCCTATAACTGGCCGGCGATCCTCGCTCCGGTCGGCAGTTGGGTGGATACGCCACTGAACCAAACGGTGGATTTCGCCGGAGTGCCGCGCAAGCGTTCCGAGTTCCTGACCTGGGAGCAGATTCGCGAGGTGTCGAAATCGGGCCTGGTGGAAATCGCCGCCCACACAGACGCCAATCACAAAGGCGTGCTCGCCAACCCGCAAGGCAACCAGCAACCCGCCGCAACCACCCGGCGCTACGACCCGGCCACCGGTCGTTACGAGACCGAGGCCGATTTCCAGGCTCGCTTGCGCAAGGACGTGGCGGCCATTTCCGAGAAAATCCGCAAGGTCGCCGGTTATAGCCCACGCGTTTGGGTCTGGCCTTACGGTGAAGCCGACGGTACTGCGTTGCAGGTGATTGGCAGTGAGGGCTATCAAATGGCCCTGACCCTGGAGGACGGCCTCGACAGCCTGGATAACCTGATGAGCGGCCCACGTTTCCTGGTGGCGTCCGATCCGGATGGTGCCCATTTCGCCGAAAGCATCGTGTCGGTGCAGACGATTGACCCGATGCGCGTGGTGCATGTCGACCTGGATTATGTCTACGACCCGGACCCGGTGCAGCAGGAAGCCAACGTCGGCAAGTTGGTCCAGCGCATTTCCGACCTGGGTGCCAATACGGTGTTTCTGCAAGCCTTCGCCGACCCGAAAGGCGACGGTCTCGTGCATTCGTTGTACTTCCCCAACCGTCACTTGCCGGTGCGCGCTGACCTGTTCGACCGGGTCGCATGGCAACTGCGCACCCGGGCCAATGCCAAGGTCTATGCCTGGATGCCGGTGCTCAGTTTTGCCTTGGACGCGAAGCTGCCACGGGTCCAGCGCTGGGATCCGGAAACCGGTAAGACTGGCGTCGCCCCGGATCAATACGTGCGCCTGTCGCCGTTCGACCCGAACGTGCGCAAGGTCATCGGCGAGATCTACCAGGACCTGGCGCGGATGAGCTCGTTGGATGGCGTTCTGTACCATGACGACGCGGTGTTCTCCGACTTCGAGGATGCCAGCCCCGCGGCCCTGAAAGTCTATGCCGCCCACGGCTTGCCGACGTCCATCGCCGCCCTGCGGGATGACCCCGCGGCGATGCAGCGCTGGACCCGCTTCAAGAGCCGCTACCTGATCGACTTCACCCATGAGCTGACCGCCAAGGTTCGGGCGATTCGCGGCCCTCAGGTTCGGACAGCGCGCAATATCTTTGCCGAACCGATGCTCAATCCGGAAAGCGAAGCCTGGTTCGCCCAGAACCTCGACGATTTCCTTGGCGCTTACGACTGGACGGCACCGATGGCCATGCCGCTGATGGAAAAGCAGACCCGCGCACAATCCGGCCCCTGGCTCGAGCGCCTGGTAGACACCGTCAAGGCTCGCCCCGGCGCGCTCAAGCGCACGGTATTCGAATTGCAAGCCCGTGACTGGCACAGCAAGCCGGTCAGCGACATCGACGGCGAACAACTGGCTGACTGGATGGGGCGCCTCAAGCGCAAAGGCGTGACCAGCTTCGGCTACTACCCGGACAACTTCATCGAAGACCAGCCCGCCGTGAAAACCGTGCGGCCGGCGCTCTCCAACAAGTGGAATCCTTGACATGCTCGACAGACTGCTCGCCCTGCTGGTGCTGGCGATCGTCCTTGGGGTACCCCTGGGCCTGATCTTCCTGGTCACCGGGCAATTCCTGATGGACTTCGTGTTCTTTTACCCGCTGTTCATGTCCGGGCTGTGGATTGCCGGCGGCCTGTATTTCTGGCTGCACTGGGAGCGCCACTGGCCATGGAAGGACGACACCTTGCCACCGGCCCTGGCGGGCGAGCCGCTGATCAGCATCCTGATCCCGTGCTTCAACGAAGGCGACAACGTCGCCGACACCATTCACGCGGCGCTGGGCCAGCATTATCCGAACATCGAAGTCATCGCCATCAACGACGGCTCCAAGGACAACACCGCCCAGATGCTCGATCAACTGGCGGCGGAAGACCCGCGCCTACGTGTCTTGCACCTGGCGGAAAACCAGGGCAAGGCCGTGGCCCTGCGCATGGGCGCCATCGCGGCGCGCAGCGAATACCTGGTGTGCATCGACGGTGACGCGCTGCTGGCGCCGAACACCTGTGCTTACCTGGTGGCGCCGATGCTGGACAACGCCCGCCTCGGCGCGGTGACCGGCAACCCGCGCATCCGCACCCGCTCGACCTTGATAGGTCGGGTCCAGGTCGGCGAGTTCTCCTCGATCATCGGCCTGATCAAGCGTACCCAGCGGGTCTTCGGGCGGATCTTCACCGTGTCCGGCGTAATCGTCGCGTTCCGACGCACGGCCCTGCACCGGGTCGGCTACTGGAGCCCGGACATGATTACCGAAGACATCGACATCAGTTGGAAGCTGCAGCTGGATCACTGGAGCATCTTCTACGAGCCACGCGCGCTGTGCTGGATTCTCATGCCCGAAACCCTGCGCGGCCTGTGGCGGCAACGCCTGCGCTGGGCCCAGGGGGGCGCCGAGGTGCTGTTCAAGAACATCCGTGGCATCTGGCAATACCGCCACCGCTACCTGTGGCCGCTGCTGTTCGAATACTGCCTGTCCACCGGCTGGGCGTTCACCTTCCTGCTGTCGGTGATCTTCTGGGGCGCCGGTAAATTCGTCGAGATGCCAGCGGCCATCGCCGTGGATCACCTGATGCCGCCAGCCTTCACCGGCCTGTTGCTGGCGGTGGTGTGCCTGTTGCAGTTCGCGGTGAGCATCCTGATCGACCGGCGCTACGAAAAAGGCCTGTGGCACATCATGTTCTGGGTGGTCTGGTACCCGTTGGTGTTCTGGCTGATCAGCCTGTTCACCACCCTGGTGAGCTTTCCCAAAGTGCTGTTCGGGCAGCATCAGAAGCGTGCGCGCTGGATCAGCCCGGATCGCGGTATCAAACCATTCGATGATCAGGAAGAGGAAGTGATCCGATGAAAATTATCAGGACCCGGCAACGGCCTTTTCTGGTGGTCATCGATGCGCTTTTCACCGTGCTGGCGTGGGTGGGGCTGTTGTATTTGCTGGTCAATGGGCTGTGGTCGCTGCTCGACAGCCAGGCCGGCCCGCGCCTGGGAGGGTCGCTGTTCGACACCCTGGGGACTTTGCAGGTTTATGGTTGGATCGCGTTGGTCAACGCGGTGCTGCTGATTACCTGGGCGCGTTATCAACAACGCAAAAGTCGCAGCTTCGCCCAGCGTCGGCTGCCGGCGCCGGTGGTGGATGACCAGGGCTTGAGCGCCAGTTTCAAGTTGACCGGTGAGCGTCTGGATACGTTGCGCCAGCCCGGTTCGAAGACCATCCACAACAACCAGGACGGCGACATCAGCCACGTCGTACCGCATTTCCATTTGCTCAGTCCGGAGTTGCAGCCAGCGCCTCTGGCGCCATTGGAGCGGCCCCGGGTTATCCATTTGCCGGCGGATCAGTCCGTACATTGATGCAAGCCGATCCATCGCTATCGCGAGCAAGCTCGCTCCCACAGGGGATTGGGGTGTGGCAGATCTTTCGGTCACACAGAACAAAAACTGTGGGAGCGAGCTTGCTCGCGATGGCGTCGGGTCAGCCATCTTGAAGTCGACTGACCCATCGCTATCGCGAGCAAGCTCGCTCCCACAGGGGATTTTGGGCTGTGGCAGATCTACGATGAGAAATCCCGGATCAGCCGCCACGCCTCGTCCACCGGCAATGGTTGTTTCATGCGCTGGGCCAACGCCGCCATGGCCCGGCCTTCATCGCAGGCCACTGCGGCGGCAACGAGGCCGTCCTTGCCCAACAGGGCGATAAAGGGTGGATGCTCGGGCGTGCCCTTGAACTCCACCTCATCCCAGTGCTCGGCGTGACCGAGGTAGTCGTAGCGTTTGCCGAAGTGATACGTCCAGAAAAACGGCACGTCCAGATAGTGCTCGTCGCCGCCGAGCATGTTCGCGGCGGCGATGCGCGCCTGTTGCTGGGCCAGGCGCCAATGCTCGATGCGCACAGGCGCGCCGTTCAGGGGGAAGGTCGCGATATCACCGACGGCCCATAAGCCATCCGTCACTCGCATGCCCGCGTCAACGGACAGTGACTGGTCCTGTTCCCGGGGCAACTCGGCAAACGGCTCGGTGGCCGGGCGCACGCCGATGCCGACGATCACCACGTCCGCAGCCAAACGCTGGCCGTTATCCAGCACCACGGCTTCGACCTTGTGCGCGCCCTCGATCCGCGCCGCTTCGCCGTCGCTGTGGTACACCACGCCGTTGGCCCGGTGCCGGGCCAGGATGGCTTGGCCGACGCTCTCGCCCAATTGCGCGGCGAATGGCACCGGGTGCCGGGCCAACACGGTGACGCTCAGCTCGCGCTTGCGCAGGGACGAAGCGACTTCCATGGCAATGAAACTGTCGCCGATGATCACCGCCCGTTGCCCTGGCCGGACAGTGTCGAGAATCTGCCGGGTGTGGGCGATGGAACGCAGCACGAAGACTTGCGGCAAATCGATGCCGGGTATGGCTGGCGTCTTCGGCTCCCCGCCTGTGGCAATGAGCGCGGCGTCGTAGTCCAGGCGTCGGCCATCGGCGAGCTGGATTTGCCGAGCACTGGGGTCCAAATGGGTGACCTCGCCGTGGAGCCTTTCGATGCGTTGCTGGGTGAAGTAAGTATCATCGCGCAGCGGCGCCGTCTCGTTGACCGGCATGTCGCCGGCCAATACATACTTGCTCAGCACCGTACGGTCGTAGCCGGCCTCGGCTTCGCGGTCGATCAACAGGATTCGGCCGCCAAACCCCTTCTCTCGCAACGCCGCTGCGCAAGCCGTGCCGGCCGCACCGGCGCCGATGATGACAAACGTGCGCGCGTCATCGGCCGGCGGGATTTTATCGGCCGGCAGCGGTTGGTCATCGACCCAGACGTCACCGTCCCGCACCTCGACGTGATAGCGCGCCAGGCTGTCGAGGGCCGGCGGCTCGCACAGGGCGCCGTCTTCAGTCCGGAACGCCGCCTTGTGCCACGGGCAAATCAGCCGTCCATGGCACACCGCGCCCTTGGCCAGTGGTGCGCCTGCATGGGGGCACTTGCCCTGGAAGGCGCGCACCTGATCGCCTGAACGCAGCAACAGGATGGACGTGTCGTTGATGTTGACTTCGAGGCCGCGATCTTCGCGCATATCGGCGAAACGGGCGACTTGATGCATAGGCATGGTCGTTCTCCGGCAGGCGTTTCCCCTTGGAGTCGCAGGGCCGGAACGAGGTTCAGCATAATTGTCACTGCAACCTTGGCGAAGCTGCGGCTATAGTTCGCAAGCCGTCCATGGCCTGACACGCACAAGGTGCCCCGGTATGACCCGATTGAACATTTTCACCCCTTGGCTGGCGGCCGTCGCCCTGGTGCTGTGCGCACAAGGGGCTGCCCAGGCCGAGGAGCGTTTTACCCTCAGTATTCCCGGCGTGTCGGACGACCGCCTCTTCACCGCGGCGGCGGCCAGTGACGCCAACACCTGTGGTGGCAAGAACATTTCCCCGGCCTTGAGCTGGAACGCTGGCCCGCCTGGCACCCTCAGCTACGCCATCGTCATGTTGGACCCGGACGGCCAGAGGGGCCAGGGCGTCGACCACTGGATCCACTACGGCATCAAGGCCACCACCCGGCAGATTCCGGCGGGCGCCGGTACCAAATCCTCGCTGGAAGGCATGAGTGGCATCAACAGCAAGAACACCCACGGCTACATCGGCCCTTGCCCGCCCATCGGCGACAGCGCTCACCACTACCTGATCCAGCTCTTCGCCCTGGACCTGCCGCCGGAAGCCTTCCCCGCGGGCCTCACACGGGCCCAACTGATGGAAAAAATCAAAGGCCACGTCCTGCGCAACAGCAGCGTCGTGCGCCGCTACCACCGCTGACCCGAATAACACAAACCCCCTGTGGTGAGGGAGCTTGCTCCCGCTGGGCGGCGCAGCAGCCCCCCACAATGCTGCTGGCGCCCCGACACAACATTGGCATCACGCGCCAAAAGCGAGCACTATCGAGCCCCTGTTCACTCATGCCGGAGGATGGCGATGACGCAGAAACCCGACGGCATCGCCCGCCTCCTGAACTGCCCCACCAAGGGCGACGAAATACGCCGGGCCATCGCCCAGAGCCGCAAGGATTTCCTGCCTGCCGACGAGGCCGAAGACGCCGAGCCAGGCCAACCACCGGTTCAACCGGTGGACACTGATCGCGACGACTGAGCCGTCGCCCTCTTTCAACCTATCGTTCCAATCTGCCTATGACTGCCACCCCTGTTTCACCCGGTGACCGATTCAGCCGCTCCGATTACAAGACCCTGGGCCTGGCCGCCTTGGGCGGCGCGCTGGAGATCTACGATTTCATCATTTTCGTGTTCTTCGCCCTGACCCTCAGCCAACTGTTCTTCCCGCCGGAAATGCCCGATTGGCTGCGCTTGCTGCAAAGCTTCGGGATTTTCGCCACCGGCTACCTGGCCCGGCCCCTGGGCGGCATTCTCATGGCGCACTTCGCCGATCGCCTGGGGCGCAAGCGCGTGTTCAGCCTGAGCATCCTGATGATGGCCTTGCCGTGCCTACTCATCGGGGTGATGCCCACCTATGCGCAAATCGGCTATTTCGCACCGTTGTTGCTGCTGGCGCTGCGTATCCTGCAGGGCGCGGCGGTGGGCGGCGAGGTGCCAAGCGCCTGGGTGTTCGTGGCCGAACATGCGCCGCTGCATCATCGCGGCTATGCCCTGGGGTTCCTCCAGGCGGGCCTGACCTTCGGCTACTTGCTGGGGGCCCTGACCGCAACGGCGCTGGCGCGGATCTACACGCCGGCGGAGATTCTCGACTACGCCTGGCGCCTGCCGTTCCTGCTGGGGGGCGTCTTCGGTGTGATCGGCGTCTGGCTGCGCCGCTGGCTGAGCGAAACGCCGATCTTCATGGCCCTGCAAGCCAATCGCGAAGGCGCTACGGAACTGCCGTTGCGCACGGTCCTGCGCGACCATCGCCAGGCCTTGCTGCCCGCCGCCATCCTGACCTGCGTGCTGACCTCGGCCGTGGTGGTGTTCGTGGTTATCACCCCGACCGTGATGCAGAAAAGCTTCGGCATGACCCCCAGTTACACCTTCGCCCTGAGCAGCCTGGGCATCGTCTTTCTGAACATCGGCTGCGTCCTGGCCGGCCTCATCGTCGACCGCATCGGCGCCTGGCGCACCGTCATGCTCTACAGCCTGCTGCTGCCCCTGGGCATCGCCGTGCTCTACGCCAGCCTGATCAGCGGCAGCGCCTGGCTGGGCCTGGCCTACGCCGTAGCCGGCCTGGGTTGCGGCGTGGTCGGCGCGGTGCCGTCGGTGATGGTCAGCCTGTTCCCACCGAAGATCCGCGTGTCCGGCATCTCGCTCACCTACAACATCGCCTATGCGCTATGGGCCAGTATGACCCCATTGATGCTGATCGCCCTGGTGCCGTGGAGCCCGTGGGTGTGCGTGGGGTATTGCGTGGTGATGGGGGCGGTGGGGATGGCTGCGGCGGCGTATTTCCCGGGACGGCATGGCAAGGCTGCGCAGCCGTCATTGGCCTGTGAATCCTAGCCCGGCTGTTCAAAGACGCTCGCGCAAAAAATCCACAAAGGCCCGAGTCCGCGCCGAGCGGCGTCGGTCGTGACTGAACACGGCGCTGATGGGCAGCGCCAGCGGCTGGTAGTCGGCAAGCAGGGAGCAGACGGTACCCTGGCGAACATCGGCCGCGAACAACCACTGCGGTGAAAGCGAAACGCCCAGGCCCGACAGCACCATTTCCCGGATCGCTTCGCTGCTGTTGCAGGTGACGTTACCCTTGATCGTCACGTTATGCTGCTGGCCATCCTGCGCGAATCGCCAGACGTCGTAATGTTCCAGCAGGGTGAACGCCAAACAGTTATGGCGGGCCAGGTCGGCCGGTTCGAGGGGCGTGCCGTGCTGTTGCAGATAAGCAGGGGCGGCGTACACCCGGCGCGGGCTATCGCCGAGGGAAATCGCCACCAGCCCTTCGTTTTTCACCACGCCGATGCGAATGGCCAGGTCGATGTTTTCCTTCAACACATCTTCGTTCTGGTCGCTCAACCTCAAGTCGATCCGAACCTGTGGGTGACGGGCCAGGAACTCGCCCACCAGGGGCGCAATGCACAACCGGCCGAAACTGACGGGCGCCGCCACGCGCAGAAGGCCGGCGATCTGTTCCTGTCCACTGGCGAAACTGAGCCGTGCCGCGTCCACACTGGCGAGTATGTCCTTGCTCTCGGCGTAGAAGCGCTGGCCCTGGTCGGTCAGTGCGAGATGGCGGGTGCTGCGGGCAAACAGCGCCCCACCCAGATGTTGCTCCAATGCGCGGATCTGCTTGCTCACCGCCGGTTGGCCCAGGTTCAGCTCCCTGGCGACCGCCGAGAACGAGCCGCGCTCCACCACCCGCACGAACACCTGCATTGCATCGATCAGATCCATCAGGATTTAGCCTCTGCCTGGAATAAGTCCTATCCATTGTTGCTCACTTATCGGAATGCGTCTTCGCTCCCATGATGAACCTGCCCACTTATTTGGAGGTTTACCGTCATGAACAACACCATGTTCGCCGCCGTTGCCGAAACCGCTCAAGCGCCGCTGATTGTCCGTTCCATCGCCCGGCCGGTTCCCGGCAAAGGCCAGGTCTTGATCAAGGTGCATGCCGCCGCAATCAACCCGCTGGATACCAAGATCGCGGCGGGAGGCGGTGCCCATGCACGGCAGCCGTTGCCCGCTGTATTAGGAATTGATCTGGCCGGGACGGTGGTTGAGCGGGGCGAAGGCGTGGATGACTTCGCGCCTGGCGACGAGGTATTCGGCATGGCCGGCGGGATCGGCGGGGCTCAAGGCGCGCTGGCCGAATACATCGCGGTCGATGCCCGCCTGATTGCGCCCAAGCCCCGCTCACTGAGCATGCGCGAAGCGGCGGCCTTGCCGCTGGCATTCATCACGGCCTGGGAAGGTTTGGTCGACCGTGCCAACGTCCGGGCCGGGCAACAGGTGCTGATTCATGGCGGCGCGGGCGGCGTCGGTCAGATGGCCGTGCAGATCGCCAAGGCCCGGGGCGCCGAGGTCTACGCCACGGGCTCGGCCAGCAGCCTGGATTTCATCCGCGAACTGGGCGCCTCAGCCATCGACTACCGGACTCAGGACACCGACAGCTACGTGCGCCAGTACACCGATGGCGAAGGCTTCGACATCGTCTACGACACCGTTGGCGGCCCGACCCTGGATGCGTCGTTCAATGCGGCAAAGACCTACACCGGCCATGTGCTCAGCTGTCTCGGCTGGGGCCAGCACAGTCTCGCGCCGTTGTCGTTCCGAGGAGCGAGCTATTCCGGGGTGTTTACGTTGATGCCGCTGCTGACCGGAAAGGGACGCGAACATCATGGCCAGATCTTGCGGGAGGCAGCAGCACTGATTGAGGCCGGCGCGTTGCGGATCAAGATCGATCAAACCCGGTTTGGCCTGGGGGAGGTCAATGAGGCCTTTGCGCAGGTAGCCGAGGGGCGTGGGAAAGGAAAAACCGTGGTGGAAATCGGGGCTGAGTGAAGTTGGGCCAGGGTTGGAATGATTCCGTGGCGAGGGAGCAAGCTCCCTCGCCACAGGATTCCAGCAAGCGTTGAGTCGGGCGGTCGCTTACAGCAACCGCCGCTGCACCGCCTCTTCCAACGTGCTACGTGTCAGCGCCTGTACCACGTCGCGGGTGTCCTGCTGGAACGGAATGCCAAAAATCAGCACCAGGTGCATCCAGGTGCGCACCGATTCACTCTTCTGCACGCGCCCCAGTTCCTTGCCGTCCTTGTCCTTGAACACGGTTTCAAGGGTGAAGGTGTTCTCGGCCGTGGACGGGATCACGAAGAAGGTCGCGCCGGTGATGATGGCCGAGGCCATGCTGAACTGTTCGTTGTTGCGCAGGGTGGCTTCTGCGTAGATGTCCGACTCGACCTTGTCGGTACTGACCCGTGCGAAGCGTCCGGAATCGCGGAAGGTCTCGGCCACGGAGGTTTCCCACGCGGTGGCCTGGGCGCCCGAAGCGGCAACGGCCGGGCCACTATTGACCTGGTTCTGCGCGGTGGTGCGCACGAAGGCGCTGGGTTTGGCGGCTGGCGTGGCGGCGGCTGGCGGCCAGGTCTTCACGTCGGGCAATTGGTGTTGCGAGTAGGACACGCAACCGGTCAGCAGAACGGCGGCCAGTACCAGGCTGTGTTTGATGAAACCCATCATGTGTTGCTCCTTATTGTTTGGCCAGGCGTGCGGTGGCGGTGTCCAGCAGCTGTGCGACCAACTGATTCAGCTGTTGGGCACCCATGGTCGGCGCCCAGTATTCGCGGCCATACAAACCAACGTTGCGCTCGAGCTTGATCTCTTCCTTGGCCGTTGCCAGTTCCTTGCCGTCGCGGTCGACGATCACCAGGTTGCCGGCGACATCGAAGCTGTCGACGTAGATAGGGCCGTTCACCCAGATCCAGACCGTGAGGGTCAGCAGCGCGCCGGGGAAGTAGCCCGGGTGCGGGGCGCGATGGCCTTTTAGGGAGGTCATGTCGAACTTGAGCAGTACGTCATTCTCGCCCAGGCGCGTCGGGTATTCGGTGACCTGCTTGAAGTAGCCGCCGGTCTGTACGTACTGATTGAGCTGGGCCGTGAGCGAGCGGCTGATGGCCGTGCGGGTGGCATCGTTGACATCAGGTGCAGTCACGGCGACATCGGCGATTTGTGCGATACGCGGGCTGCTGACGGGAGCAGGGTGCTGCGGGTTGCCTACTGGGCCGGTGACGGTGTAGGACACGCAGCCGGTCATCGACAGGGTGGCGATGAGGGCGGTGGCCTTGAGGAGCGTTTTGAACACGGAATGTCCTTATAGGGTTGATGGCACTTTAGTATCTCGACTCAGGGGGCGGTAACTTGAGGAAAAATCCGAAAGGTATCAAGGGGCTGGAGAGGAAAATGACGAAGGTTGTCAGCCGCCGGAAAAAATAATTTCCACCGGTTAACCCGAACCGTGTGTGCCTTGCGTCTGAGCGTGTGTACGAATCATTCATTCACGAGGTTCAGCCCATGTCCCGTCCACTTCCCTTTATGCGTCCTGCTGCCCAAGGCTTCGCCGTGACTTTGCTGGTGGCGTTGGCCGGTTGTGGGTTGTCTTCCTCCCGGGAGGCGGCCAATCCGTCCGAACCGGTGGCCGTGGCGCCCAGCGTCGTACCGCAAGGCGAGATCGCCGAAGTGCGCCAGTCGACGGTCAAGCGCACGCTCATGAAACCGGCATCGATGCCCGCCCCCAGCGTGGCGAACGATGCTGTCACTGCGGGTTACCGCGCCGAGTCGCGCGAACAATACGAAAAACTGCCGGACAACCCGATTCACAGCGTGGCCGAAACGCCGGTGTCGACCTTCAGCGTGGATGTCGATACCGGCAGCTATGCCAATGTGCGACGTCTGCTCAATCAAGGCAGCCTGCCGCCCGAAGGTGCTGTGCGGCTGGAGGAAATGGTCAATTACTTCCCGTATAGCTACGCCCTGCCCACCGACGGCTCACCCTTTGGTGTGACCACCGAAGTGGCCCCGTCACCGTGGAATCCCCACACCCGCTTGCTGCGCATCGGCATCAAGGCCAGCGACCGCGCCGTGGCGGATCTGGCGCCGGCCAACCTGGTCTTCCTGGTGGACGTTTCCGGCTCCATGGATCGTCGCGAAGGCCTGCCGCTGGTCAAGAGCACGCTGAAACTGCTGGTGGACCAATTGCGCGATCAGGACCGGGTGTCCCTGGTGGTCTATGCCGGCGAATCCCGGGTGGTGCTCAAGCCCACCTCGGGTCGCGACAAGGTGACCATCCGCAACGCCATCGATCAACTCGACGCCGGTGGTTCCACTGCGGGCGCTTCGGGTATCGAACTGGCCTATCAGATGGCGCGGGAGAGCTTCATCGACAAAGGCATCAACCGCATCCTGCTGGCCACCGACGGCGACTTCAACGTCGGCATCAGTGATTTCGACAGCCTCAAGCAGATGGCGGTGGACCAGCGTAAAAGCGGCGTCTCCCTGACGACGCTGGGCTTCGGTGTGGATAACTACAACGAACACCTGATGGAGCAACTCGCCGATGCCGGTGACGGCAACTACGCCTACATCGACAACCTGCTCGAAGCGCGCAAGGTCCTGGTGGACCAGCTCAGCTCCACCCTGGCGGTGGTGGCGCGGGATGTGAAGTTGCAGGTGGAGTTCAACCCCGCCCAGGTCAGTGAGTATCGCCTGCTGGGCTATGAGAACCGTGCGTTGAAACGTGAGGACTTCAACAACGACAAGGTCGACGCGGGCGAGATCGGCGCCGGGCATACGGTGACGGCGTTGTATGAAATTGTTCCGAAGGGCGCGCCGGGCTGGCTGGAGCCACTGCGCTATGGAAGTACGCCCAAGTCGGAGAGCACGTCAGGGGAATTGGCGATGTTGCGCGTACGCTACAAGCCGGCTGAGGGCGGTAGCAGTCGATTGATCGAGCATCCCATTGCTGGCGTGCAGAACGACCGCAAGCCCAGCGATGACCTGCGCTTCTCGGCCGCTGTTGCCGCCTTCGCCCAACAGCTCAAGGGCGATGGACGCTACACTGGGACGATGACTTTGAAGGACACCGCACAATTGGCGCGCTCGGCCCGCGGCGATGATCCGTTTGGGCTGCGTGGCGAGTTTGTGCAGTTGGTGGAGCTGGCCCAGAGCCTTGAGCCCGCGGCCAAGCGCTGATCCCGAGCACAACGAGGGGCAAATGTGGGAGCGAGCTTGCTCGCGATGGCTTCGGATCAGTTGGCATTGATGTGGACTTATGCACCGCCATCGCGAGCAAGCTCGCTCCCACAGGGTTTCCTTGTTGTCTGCCAGGACTGTGTTGCAATGATCGGAAAGGAGTTCCTCACTGACATGCCCGCTGCGCTTGATTCTCCCAGCGACGAATCGCTGCTGGCCCGCTACCGCAACGGCGACGGGGCTGCTTTCGAAGCCTTGTACGCCCGCCATCGGCAAGGGCTTTACCGTTTCCTGATGTCCTTGAGCAACAAGGCCGAACTGGCCGAGGAAGTCTTCCAGGACACCTGGCTCAGCCTGATTCGCAGCACCACCCAGCCACAAGGCCGGGCGAGTTTTCGTACCTGGTTGTTCCAGATTGCCCGCAACCGCTTGATCGACCACTGGCGCAAACATGGCGTCCACAACCCGTTGCACGACAGTTACGACGAGCAGCTCCACGTCCAGCCCGACGACACCAGCAGCCCCGAGCAACAGCTGAGTCTGAGCCGCGACCAGGCGCGTCTCGACGCCGCGTTGCAGGCCTTGCCCGAGGATCAGCGAGAAGTCTTCCTGCTGCGCCTGCACGGTGACCTGGAGCTGCCACAGATTGCCGCCCTGACCGGCGTCCCGCTGGAAACGGTCAAAAGCCGCTTGCGTTACGCCCAGCAGAAATTGCAGCGACTGCTGGCCGAGGAGGTACCCGCATGATCGACCCCAAACACACCCCGGATCCCGATGACGAAAGGCTCATCGAGCATTTTCGCCAACACGCCAGCGGCGAGCCGCCGGCCTCCCTGGACGCCTTCATCCTGGCCACCGCCCGTCGCGAAGCCCCGAGGCCGACGCCAAGCCTGTGGCAACGCTGGCTGCAAGCCTGCCAACGGCCGCGCTGGCAAATGGCATTCGCCACGGTCGCCGGCGTGGCGCTGATGATTGGCCTGGTACTGCGTTCCCCTGTGCCCCACGACGAACTGGCCTCACCCGCTTCGATGGACTTTTCCGCCGACCAGCAAGAACCCGCCGTAGCCGCTGCACCCCCACCGGCCATGCCCGCCCCCGCGCCGATCACCCGCATGGCGCCCCAGGGCGAACTGGCTCGGGCCCCGGCCAGCCCGATGCAATCCATGGCGGAAAAGCCAGCGGCAAAGATGAGCAAATCCGCGCCGGCTGCACTGCCATCGCTGGAGCAGGGCCTGATGGAAATCCTGCGCTTGCGCGAGGCGGGTGAGAGCGAGGCCGCTGATGAGAAGCTGCTGGCGCTGCACAAGCGCTTCCCCAAGGAAGACTTGCCGGCGCGGTTGGAGGCGTTGCGCAAGCGTTGAGTGAGACAGCGCCCACAAAAAAGCCCCAGGTCTTGCGACCAGGGGCTTTTTGATTCTGAGGATGGTGCACCAGGCGGGATTCGAACCCACGACCCCTGCCTTCGGAGGGCAGTACTCTATCCAGCTGAGCTACTGGTGCGACGCGGGCGCCATGATACTCATATGCGTGGCGGGCGTCCATGCTGCTGAATCGCCTGCGTTTTTGGGCAGCTCGCCGGGTGTTGGCTACGCTGATCAGAAAAAGCGGGCAAATTCGGTTTTTTCGTTCTTTTTTTCGAACAGCCTATTGTCCTTCACCCCCATCGGCCCTAGGATTCGTTTGAGATTTCAAACGCTCTTGTCTGGGTGCTGAACCGCACGTCTGTGCTTATGTGCGTTATTTCTGTGCTTCAGCCCGGTGAATGATTTCCCTGACGGCAGCCCCCGAGGCGCCTTTCTACAAATCTAATTCGCTCCGCGTGCGCGCGGTGCTGTTAAGGAAAGCCGACATGCAGCTTAAAGACACCCAGTTGTTCCGCCAGCAAGCCTTTATCGATGGCGCTTGGGTCGATGCGGACAATGGTCAGACGATCAAGGTCACCAACCCGGCGACGGGCGAAGTGTTGGGCACTGTGCCGAAGATGGGCGCTGCCGAAACCCGTCGTGCGATCGAAGCCGCCGACAAGGCGCTGCCGGCCTGGCGTGCGCTGACCGCCAAGGAGCGCGCCAACAAGCTGCGCCGCTGGTACGAATTGCTGATCGAAAACCAGGACGACCTCGGTCGCCTGATGACGATGGAACAAGGCAAGCCGCTGGCCGAAGCCAAGGGCGAAATCGTCTACGCCGCCTCGTTCATCGAATGGTTCGCCGAGGAAGCCAAGCGCATCTACGGCGATGTGATTCCCGGCCACCAGCCCGACAAGCGCCTGATCGTGATCAAGCAGCCGATCGGCGTGACCGCGGCCATTACTCCGTGGAACTTCCCGGCCGCGATGATCACCCGCAAGGCCGGCCCGGCGCTGGCTGCCGGTTGCACCATGGTTATCAAGCCGGCTTCGCAAACCCCGTTCTCGGCCCTGGCCCTGGTGGAACTGGCGCACCGTGCCGGCATCCCGCAAGGCGTGCTGAGCGTGGTCACCGGTAGCGCTGGCGACATTGGTGGCGAGCTGACCAGCAACCCGATCGTGCGCAAGTTGTCCTTCACCGGCTCGACCGAAATCGGCCGTCAGTTGATGGCTGAATGTGCCAAGGACATCAAGAAAGTCTCCCTGGAACTGGGCGGCAACGCGCCGTTCATTGTGTTCGACGACGCGGACCTGGATAAGGCCGTCGAAGGCGCGATCATCTCCAAATACCGCAACAACGGCCAGACCTGCGTTTGCGCCAACCGCCTGTACATCCAGGACTCGGTGTACGACGCGTTCGCCGAGAAACTGAAAGTGGCGGTGGCCAAGCTCAAGATCGGCAACGGTCTGGACGATGGCACCACCACCGGTCCGTTGATCGACGGCAAAGCGGTCGCCAAGGTCCAGGAACACATTGCCGATGCGGTCAGCAAAGGCGCGACCGTGCTGTCGGGTGGCAAAGCGATGGAAGGCAACTTCTTCGAGCCGACCATCCTGACCAACGTACCGAAAAACGCCGCCGTGGCGAAGGAAGAAACCTTCGGCCCGCTGGCGCCGCTGTTCCGCTTCAAAGACGAAGCCGAAGTGATCGCGATGTCCAACGACACCGAGTTCGGCCTGGCCTCGTACTTCTATGCCCGCGACCTGGGCCGTGTGTTCCGTGTGGCCGAAGCCCTGGAATACGGCATGGTCGGCGTCAACACCGGTTTGATCTCCAACGAAGTCGCGCCGTTCGGCGGCATCAAGGCCTCGGGCCTGGGCCGTGAAGGCTCCAAGTACGGCATCGAGGACTACCTGGAAATCAAATACCTCTGCCTGGGTATCTGATCCGCTTCAAGCGCAAAGGGCACGAGAGCGCTGTCCCTTTGCGTGGTTTCAAATTGTATTTTCTTTGCGGCCGGAAACGCCGTGGCAGTCGATCATCGCATGCTGCCGCCGCTGACTTCTCGCCGTGTAATCCTTGAACCACGCCGACCGATGAGCGGCGAATGAGGACTGTAATGAGCAAGACTAACGCTGACTTGATGGCCCGCCGTACCGCCGCTGTTCCCCGTGGCGTCGGCCAGATTCACCCGATCTTTGCCGAGTCGGCGAAGAACGCCACGGTAACCGACGTCGAAGGTCGTGAGTTCATCGACTTCGCCGGCGGTATCGCCGTGCTGAACACCGGCCACGTGCACCCGAAAATCATCGCTGCCGTGACCGCACAGCTGAACAAGCTGACCCACACCTGCTTCCAGGTCCTGGCCTACGAGCCGTATGTGGAACTGTGCGAAAAAATCAACGCCAAGGTCCCGGGTGATTTCGCCAAGAAAACCCTGCTGGTCACCACCGGTTCCGAAGCGGTGGAAAACGCCGTGAAGATCGCCCGCGCCGCCACGGGCCGTGCCGGTGTGATCGCCTTCACCGGCGCTTACCACGGTCGCACCATGATGACCCTGGGCCTGACCGGTAAAGTCGTGCCGTACTCGGCCGGCATGGGCCTGATGCCTGGTGGCATCTTTCGCGCGCTGTACCCGAACGAACTGCACGGTGTGAGCATCGATGATTCCATCGCCAGCATCGAGCGCATCTTCAAGAACGACGCCGAACCCCGTGACATCGCCGCAATTATCATCGAGCCGGTACAGGGCGAGGGTGGTTTCTACGTAGCGCCCAAGGCCTTCATGCAGCGCCTGCGCGCCCTGTGCGACCAGCACGGCATCCTGCTGATCGCTGACGAAGTGCAGACCGGCGCCGGTCGTACCGGCACCTTCTTTGCCATGGAGCAGATGGGCGTTGCCGCCGACCTGACCACCTTCGCCAAATCCATCGCTGGCGGCTTCCCGTTGGCTGGTGTGTGTGGCAAGGCCGAGTACATGGATGCCATCGCCCCAGGCGGCCTGGGCGGCACTTATGCCGGTAGCCCGATCGCCTGTGCGGCGGCGCTGGCGGTGATGGACGTGTTCGAAGAAGAGCACCTGCTGGACCGCTGCAAGGCTGTGGGTGAGCGTCTGGTGACTGGCCTCAAGGCGATCCAGAGAAAGTACCCGGTCATTGGTGAAGTACGTGCCTTGGGCGCGATGATCGCCGTGGAACTGTTCGAAAACGGCGACACCCACAAGCCGAACGCCGCGGCAGTGGCCCAGGTGGTGGCCAAGGCGCGGGACAAGGGCCTGATCCTGCTGTCCTGCGGTACTTATGGCAACGTTCTGCGGGTACTGGTGCCGCTGACCTCGCCAGACGAGCAACTGGACAAAGGCCTGGCGATCATCGAAGAGTGCTTCTCCGAGCTCTGATTTACGAACTCTGATTGTGCACTGATTCACAAAAAACCCGCTTCGGCGGGTTTTTTCATGGCCGCGGGCATATCCCGCAGGTTTGAGCTGTCTGGAACGGCCTTCATTGTCTAAGGTGCATGTATAGCAAGGGAGCGATGTTGCATGACTGCTGTGGTTTTACCCGCCGTACCGCGTGTGTTGATCGCCGAGGCTGACCCGGCGTCCCGGGAGCTGCTTGAGCAAGTGCTGTCGGGCGTGCGCTGCGATGCCCGAGTGGACACCTGCGGCGACGGGCAGCAGGCCCAGGATTTGCTGGCACATAATTCGTACGACCTGGTCATCGCCGATTGGGAGCTGCCGGGTGTTGATGGCCTGACTATCCTGCGTGGCCTTCGCCAACAGCATCGAGCTGCGCCGTTACCGTTCATTCTGATGAGCCGGCGTAATGACAGCGCCAGTGTGCGTGAGGTCGTGCCCCTGGCGCCGACGGCGTATTTGACCAAGCCTTTGAACCGGGAAAGCCTGACCCAGCGTTTGCAAGGGTTGCTGTTGAGTGGCGCTGAAGACACCTCCGGCGACGTGCCGGTTCCGGGGGCGGGCCAGACCTTGGTAGCCTTTCTGGAACGGCGACGGGATCTGTCCGAAGGCGCGCCGCTGATGACCGATGTACAGGTGGCGGTCAAGCGCTGCCTCAACCCCACTGGCCTGGATCTGAAACTGCTGGAAGAAGAGATCCGCACCGACCCGCAAATTACTGGCGTGCTGATTGCGGCGGCCAACAGCGCTGCCCAGCATCAGGGTGGCGGCCCGGTGCAGACCGTGGCCCAGGCGCTGCACCAGCTCGGCACGGGGCAGAGCATGAACCTGATCCTCGTCCTGACCCTCAAGCGCTGCGCCCGCCTCAGCGTTCCGTATCTGGCGGACTATGCCAAGCGCTACTGGGAATTGTCGCTGCACACCGCCGAGTACGCCCGGACCCTGGCGCGGCTGCTGGATCTGGAACCGGAACGCTGTTACTGCGCGGGGCTGCTGCATCGCCTGGGCGACCTGGCGCTGCTGCGTTGCCTGGAAGAATGGACGCAGGCGGGTGGCGAGCTGGATGAGTTGGAGGAAGTGGGTAATTCCCTCGATCAATACGGCGCCGGCTTCGGCTCGGCGCTGCGCACTCGCTGGCGTCTGCCGCTGGAGTTGCGTGAGTTGATCGCGGCCGCCTATAGCCTGGGGGGTGGGGTTTATTCCCGCGAGGCGCTGGTGATGAACATGGCGGCGCAGATGGCTCACCTGACCGAGCATGAAGGGCTTGAAGAACTGGCCCAGGGGCGTACGGCGCGCTTATTGAAGATCGGATTGCCGGAACTGATGCGCTTGCGCCGCAAGTAGCCCCACCACCTGACCCCTGTGGGAGCGGGCTTTGTGGGAGCAAAGCTTGCTCGCGATGCAGGCAACTCGGGTTCAAGTGGACACCGAGGCGCTGCTATCGCGGGCAAGCCTTGCTCCCACAGGGGGTCAGTGGCGGGACAACTCACTCAAGCCGCGATGATGCGGTTCTTGCCCTTGCGCTTGGCCTCGTACATGGCCGCGTCGGCCCGGGAGAACAGGCTGTCGAGGGACTGGTCTTCGGGGGTAATGGCGGTCAGGCCCTGGCTGACGGTAATGCCGAAGGTCTGCTCGCCACAACGGAACATCAGGCGCTGGATTTCCCGTTGCAGCCGCTCGGCCACCTGCAATGCCATGTCGGGGGCGCAACCGGGGAACACCGCCGCGAACTCTTCGCCGCCGATCCGCCCGAACAGGTCGCCGCGCCGGAGCACGGAGCGGCCACTTTCGGCGATCTTCTGCAACACGGTATCGCCTTCCTGATGGCCGTAGGTGTCGTTGATCACCTTGAAGTCATCGATGTCCAGCAACAGGAACGCCATGGGCGTCCCTTGTAGCCGCGCTTGCTCGAATTCGCGGTGGGCGCATTCGAAAAAATGCCGGCGATTGCTGCTCTGGGTCAGCACATCGGTGGTCGCCAACCGCTGCAGCTCACTTTCCAGCAGCTTCTTTTCGGTGATGTCCTCGGCGATACCGACGACGATCACCGGTTGCCCAGGTTCAGCCTTACGGTTGATGAAGCACTTGTCGCTCAGCCAGCGGACCTGGCCGTCACCAGCGATGATGCGGTATTCACGATCTTCGACGGCGCCCTTGACCAGGACTTCGGCCAGGCTGCGTTCGGCGTACTCCAGGTCGTCGGGGTAGATCGCATCGCGCCATTCGTTGTAGTCAGCCAGGACCAGGCCGGCGGGGCGGCCGAAGATCCGCTCGTAGGCGGGGCTGACATACAGCACTTGCCGGGTTTCCCAGTTGAACGCCCATAGCACGGCATTGACGCTGACCAGCAGCGAGCTGAACAGTTGCTCACGTTCGCTCAGGCGCGCCACTTCGCCCTGGGCATGCATCAGCGCCATGAGCGTCTGGGCCGCCTCGGGCCAATGAGGTAGGGAGTAATCCTGTAGGTTCTTGTCGACCATCGGCACAAATCTCAAAGAGCGTGCACTGCTGTTGTTTTGCACGCACTTTTCTCCAAAGCCCGCCAGGATGGCGAAGTGCTCTTTGAGATAGGGGATTCGGGGCGAAGTTCCTTTTCAGGCGACGAAGGGCGGGGGATTTAGCGAGTCGAATTATGGGAGCTGAACCTGTGGCGAGGGGATTTATCCCCGCTGGGCTGCGAAGCAGCTCCAAGACAGTCAATTCAAGTGATTTTGATACACCGAGTCATCAGGTTTCAGGGCTGCTGCGCAGCCCAGCGGGGATAAATCCCCTCACCACAAAAGCCCTTCTTCACAGGGGGAGTTGCCTCGTCAGGCCGTGGCAGGCCTTAGCGAGTAGGTCTTGAGCTGGTCGGCGAAGTCCCGCAGGGACTGGATGCCGCTGGCCTCGGCTTCGCTGACCCATTCCTTGATGGCGGCGAGCATGTCGTGGCCGTTGCTGCTGGTCTTGACCCAGATCTGCTGCAAGGCCAGGCGTTTCTCGTAGATCACCTTCAGTGCGTGGCTGTGTTCGAGCATGTTCTGGATACGCACGTGGTGACGATCGTCCAGCAGGCTGGTTTCCCGCGACAGCAGGCGTTTGGCCCGGTGGAACTGGTGACGCACCGAGTGATCGACCTTCTCCAGTTCCTGCTTGACCAGCGGCGCGATGACCAGCCGGCGGTACTGCGCCATGATCTGGAAGCGGTTGTTGAGGATCGCCATGGCCGTGTCCATGTCCAGGTGGCCCTTGCCTTCGACCCGGTGGGCGATCGGTGCAACCCGCTGGACCTTGGCCAAGCGCAGGAAACTGAACACCCGGATCCAGGCCCAGCCCAGGTCGAATTCCCACTTGCGCACCGACAGCTTGGCCGAGTTGGGGTAGGTGTGGTGGTTGTTGTGAAGTTCTTCGCCGCCGATCAGGATGCCCCAGGGCACCAGGTTGGTCGCCGCGTCGCGGCATTCGAAGTTGCGGTAGCCCACGGCATGGCCCAGGCCATTGACCACACCGGCGGCCCAGACGGGAATCCACATCATCTGGATGGCCCAGATGGTGATGCCGATGGTGCCGAACAGCAGCAGGTCGATGACGCCCATGATCGCCACGCCCAGCAGCGGGAAGCGGCTGTAGAGGTTGCGCTCGATCCAGTCGTCGGGGCAGTTCTTGCCATAGATGCGCAGGGTTTCCGGGTTTTCCGCCTCGGCGCGATACAGCTCGGCGCCTTTGCGCAGCACGGTGGACAAGCCCTTGATGACCGGGCTGTGGGGGTCATCCTCGGTTTCGCATTTGGCGTGGTGCTTGCGGTGGATGGCGGTCCACTCGCGGGTGTTCTGCGCCGTGGTCAGCCACAGCCAGAAACGGAAGAAATGTTTGAGACCGGCGTTGAGCTCCAGGGAGCGATGCGCCGAATAACGGTGCAGATAGACCGTGACGGCGATGATCGTGACGTGGGTCATCAGCAGGGTGACTGCCACCAGTGACCAGGCCGACAAGCCAAGAAAACCTTCGTACCACATAGGCTGTAGGGCCCTCGATAAAGATAGAAACCGCCGTTGCATTATCACCAGCCCCACAGATAAAACCAGTCGGCCTTTCAGATAAGAGTGGCTGAATGTTTCTTCCTCTATAATCCACCTCTTTGTAAGGACATGGATGGCCGAATGCCTGCCTATCAACGCAGTGCCATGCGCGTAGCGCTGCTTTACCTCGTGTTGTCAGTCGTCTGGCTGCAGCTGATTGGTTATTTATTGAGCAGTTTCTTCGATCAATTCGCCGACAGGCAGCGCTGGCTCCTGATCAATGGTTATGCCTGGATCCTGCTCAGCGCCGGGCTGATCTTCCTGGCCCGGGCACGGATCTCGCGGTTTTTCGCCAAGGGCGAGCACGGCGCCGATCGCGAGCGCCTGCGCCAGGCCGCCGCCGTCTTCGATTGCACCCGCGAAGGGGTGTTGGTGACGGACCACAACGGCCTGATCGTGCATGTGAATCGGGCTTTCATGGCGATCACCGGTTATGCCCGGGACGAAGTACTGGGCCAGCGCCCCAACCTGTTCAAGTCTGGTCGCCATGGGCCGGATTTCTATCGCGACATGTTTGCCGCGCTGGACAACCTGGGCGAGTGGAGTGGTGAAATCTGGAATCGGCGTAAAAGTGGTGAGATCTACCCACAATGGCAGACGATCCGCGTCATTCGCGACGAAAACGGCCGGGTCAGCCATTATGTGGCGGTGTTTTCTGACATCAGCGCCCTCAAGGATTCCGAGCATGAGCTGGCGTACCTGGCCCACCACGATCCGCTGACAGGCTTGCCCAACCGCCTGCTGTTTTCCGACCGTACCGAGCAGGCCCTGACGTCGTCGCAGTTGCACAAGCGTGGCTGTGCGCTGTTGCTGGTGGACCTGGATCACTTCAAGAACATCAATGACAGCCTGGGCCACAATGTGGGCGATGAGTTGCTCAAAGGCGTGGCCGAGCGATTTCGCGGGCTGTTTGCGCCGGGCGTGACCCTGGCGCGGCTGGGGGGCGACGAATTTGCGCTGCTGGTGGAAAACTGCTCCCAGCCCGATCAGGCCGCGGCGTTGGCCCGGCGCATCCTCGACGCCTTGAAAGAACCGCTGCGGTTCGATGAGCACGCGTTGTTCATCAACGCCAGCATCGGCATCAGCCTGTTTCCCGGCGATGCCCTGAACGCCGGGCAACTGTTGCGCAATGCCGACTCGGCGCTGTTCAAGGCCAAGAGCGCCGGACGCGATGGCTACGCCTTGTACACCGAAGAGCTCACTGCCCACGCGCAGCAACGGGTCGAGATTGCCTTCGAGCTGCGTCGCGCACTGCAGCAGCAGGAGTTGCGCGTTCATTACCAACCGGTACACGACTTGGCGAGTAGCCGTCTGGTCGGTGTCGAGGCGCTGGTGCGCTGGGAGCATCCCACGCGGGGGCTGGTGTCGCCGGCCGAGTTCATTCCCATCGCCGAGCGAACCGGTCTGATTGCCCAGATCGATGCCTGGGTTATGGACCAGGCCTGCCGGCAGATGTGTCGGTGGCAGCAGGCGGGCGTGGCGTTGGCGTTCGTCGCGGTCAACGTCTCGAGTCGGCTGTTTGCCCATCGTGAGTTGTATGAGCAGGTCGCGCAGGTGTTGCACGACACGGGCCTGGATCCGGCCTGCCTGGAATTGGAAGTGACGGAAAGCGCGGTGATGGAAGACCCGGAGGTGGCGCTGGAGCAGATGCATCGCCTGCGGGAGTTGGGCGTGCGCCTGGCCATCGACGATTTCGGCACGGGTTATTCGTCGTTGCTGCGGCTTAAGCGTTTGCCGGTGCAGAAGCTGAAGATCGATCAGGGTTTTGTCGCGGGGTTGCCGTGGGATGAGGATGATGCGGCGATCGTCCGGGTGATCATTGCCTTGGCCCACAGCATGGGTATGCAGGTGCACGCCGAGGGCATCGAGCAGCGTGAGCAGGCGGTGTTTTTGCTTGGACTGGCGTGTGAGTTGGGGCAGGGTTACTGGTTTGGCCGGCCGATGGTGGCGGCGCAGTTGGATTGGGATCGGGCGCCGGTTATTGCTTGATCGTCCGTGGTATTGGTGTTGGTCGAGTACATATCCGTTGCTGCGGTAACGGCGGCTTAGGGTTCCGCCCTTACGGCGGGTCACTTTTGAAGAGCCCGGAAGCCGGC
>NZ_JBDGLI010000030.1:0-39551 GCF_057655955.1 Pseudomonas sp. Soil_N_39 | reverse complement strand
TCGTGGTTAACGGGGCGCCCGAGATCAACGTCCTCCACGAGGCGGCCTGATAGCCGACCTGGTTCTGGGTGACCGCGTTTCTCCTGTGGGAACGAGCCTGCTCGCGATGGCGGTGGTTCAATCACATGGATGTTGGGTTTGCTGGCCTCATCGCGAGCAAGCTCGCTCCCACAGGTGATCTTGGGCGTTCATAAGTCTTGTGTTCACCACAGGCCCATTGTGGGAGCGAGCTTGATCGCGATAGCGGTGGTTCAGCCACCTAGATGCCGGCCTGCTCTTGCTTTGGCTCTTGCTTTGGCTCTTGATCTTGATCTTGATCTTGATCTGGACGCCCCGTTAAACCACGCTGGCCGAACGCAGGCATTGTGGAGTGGGCAACCCGGCATGGATGCCGGGATAGCCACGCTGGGCCATGGATGGCCCTTCGCGGCGGGCCCACGGAGCAATGCCGGAGTGAGGGCACACCGAGCCTAGGCGAGGTGCCGAGTGGTGGGGCAAAGCGCTTTTGGTTACTTTTGGCTGGTCCGGCTCCCGGCTCTTCCAAAAGTGACCCGCCGTAAGGGCGGAACCCTAAGCCGCCGTTACCGCAGCAACGGATATACACACCATCCTAATTGATCGGTCATCCTCATTGATCAGCCGTCCTCATCCCCGCCCGGGTTGGCTTGCCCAAGGCCTCGCCAAAGAAGCGGCCGGCCTCGGAAATCATGGTGCGGTGGATGTCCTTGCGGTCGACCCCGTCAGCATCCGTGCAAAGCGCTGGCATCGCGGCAATCTGCTCGTCGGTGCACGGCGCCAGGAAGACAAAATGGCCAGCGCCGGCCAAGGTCTTGAAATCCGGCGCGGTGGGCAGCTTGCGGGCCAAAGCGGCGGCATTCTTGTCGAAAGCCACGAGTTTGTCGCCATCGCCGCTGTACAACAGCACCGGCACATGGACATCGGCCAGGGTGTGACGGCCAAATTTCAGGCTCAACGGCGCCATCAGCAGCAATGCCCGGACCCTGGGATCGGCCACCGGTTGCAGGTCATCGCGGTCAGCGATCAGTTCGCCCTGGGTGTTGCAGGCATCACGGTCGTCCGGCCGCTCCACGCAGTAACGGCGCAAGCGATTGAGGTCCGGCGTCGCGCCGGACAAGATCAGCGCGGTTTCGCCACCGGCCGAATAGCCGATCACCCCGACCTGCCCGGCGTTAACGAACGGCGACAGCATCGGATCATTGAGCGTTGCGGTGATGGCTTCGGAAATCTGGATCGGCCGCCCATACAGGTTGCTCAGGGTGCCAAGCCGGCTGTGATCCTGGGCATTGTCGCCGGGATGAATCACCGCCACCACGACAAACCCCTTGCGCGCCAGCGAAGTGGCCAAGTCATGCAGGGCCAGCGGCGTGCCGGTATTGCCGTGGGACAACATCAACAACGGAAAGCGGCCGATGGCGATCTGGGCGTCCGGCGCGGCGTCGATCTGGTAGCCACCTAGCAGGCTGGATTGTTCCCGGTCGATGGACGGATAGAAGGCGATAGCGTGCATCGGCTGCTGATCCAGCGGATCGAGAAAGCTCAGCTCATGGAAGCCAGCGCTCCAATGCGGATGCGGCCCCGGTGCGGCCTGCACGGAACCGAGACTGGCAAACAAGCAAAGCAGCAGCGTTGCACCAAAACGTGTCATCGAATCGTCCACCTTCACCAGCGCACGGGAAGGCTCCGTCGCTCGTCGCCTTGGCCGTGCATAACCTGCGCCAGAATCCCCGGCGCCGAATGCAGCAAAACCCTGCATCCCGGCCATCCAATGACCACGAGAATACAGGGTTTTGCGAAGGTTGCCCGAAGCACTTGGTGCCTTTACGCAGGTTTTACGCAGCGGCGAATTGTTCGCCGATCTGCGCATGGGCTTCACTCATGCCCTTGCTACGCATGTCGTCGCCCTTGGCGAGCCCTTCCGCACGGACAAATTCGATCTCGGTAATGCCCAGGAAACCAAACATCACTTTCAGATAATCCTCATGGCCTGCACCACTAGGCTGCCCGGCATGCAAACCTCCGGCGGTGGAAACGATCACCAGCTTCTTGCCACCGCACAGGCCTTCGAAGCCAGCTTCGGTGTAGCGGAACGTCTGGCCGGCCACGGCAATGCGGTCGATCCAGGCCTTGAGTTGGGTCGGAATGCTGAAGTTGTACATCGGCGCGGCGATAACCAGCGCATCCGCCGCCTGAAACTCTGCCATTGTCTCGGCGCTAAGGTCCGCTTCGTACTTGAGCGCGGCGTCGCGCAATTCAGCACTGGTACCGGCGGCAACCAGCGTCTGGGCGGAAAAATGGCTGATGGCGTCGGCGGCCAGGTCACGATAGGTGACGGTGATACCTGGCTCGGCCGCTTTCCAGGCTTCAACCACTTCACGGCTCAATTGGCGGGAAGCGGAGTTGTCGCCGAGGATGCTCGAATCGATGTGCAGCAGTTTCATGTGAGTGCTCTCCAAGTGAGGACCGCACCAGGCGATCAATTGGCGACCATCCTATCGATGAAGCCAATGATCGATAAGTCGGCATAAATGCGATAGTTTGTCCTACTGACAGGACAATCGAGTTCAACATGCAAGACCTCAATGACTTGTATTACTTCGCCAAAGTCGTCGAAGCCGGCGGATTCGCCGCGGCCGGGCGCTTGCTGGGCATTCCCAAGTCGCGACTGTCGCGGCGTATCGCCGAGCTGGAAGAACGCCTCGGCGCCCGCCTGCTGCAGCGCACCACCCGCCAGTTGAAATTGACCGCGGTCGGCGAACCTTATCTGCGCCATTGCCAGGCGATGTTGCTGGAGGCCGAGATGGCCGACGAAGCGGTGGCGAGCATGTCCAGCGAGCCCCGTGGCCGTTTGCGGGTGTCGAGCCCGGTGGGCCTGGCCCATCAGTTCCTGCCGGTGGTGATCGAAACTTTCCTGGTGAAATACCCCCTGGTACAGCTGGAAATGACCCTGCTCAACCGCCGGGTCGACCTGATCGGCGAAGGCATCGACGTGGCGCTGCGCGTGCGCGACCTGGGGGACGAAGACCCACTGCTGATGACCCGGCGTTTGCGCCGGGCACGCCTGATGCTGGTGGCCAGCCCGGCGTTTGTTGAAGGGCGACGGATCGAAACCCCGGACGACCTCAAGCCCTTACCGGTGTTAGGGGCGCTGGAAGCCGATCGCCTGGTGCATCTGCGTCTGGTCAAGGCCGATGGGCAGCAGGCCGAACTGAGCCTGGAGGCCCGCCTGGGCATCGACGACTTCATTGTGCGTCGGGCCTGCACCCTCGCCGGCCTGGGCTTCACTTTATTGCCGAGCATGTATTGCGAGCAGGAATTGCGTGACGGCACACTGGTGGAGCTGCTGCCTGGATGGTCATTGCCCGACGGCTGGCTCCAGGCGGTCTACCCGCATCGGCGCGGCATGTTGCCGGCGGTGCGTGCCTGGATCGATCATTTGGTGGAAGCCTTCGAGGGCTGTGGAGAAAGAACGCTATGAGTTTGAGCGAAGAGGATGTCGCGCGGTTTTGCCTGGACTTGCCCGGTGCCAGGGAAGACTACAAATGGGGTGGCGTGCGGGTATTTTCCATTGCCGGGAACAAAATGTTCGCCCTCCAGGGCCTGCGGGGCGACTCGTTGGCGTTCAAGGTCGACAAGGATCTGTTCCTGGGTCATTGCGACCGCCCAGGCATTCACCCCGCGCCGTACCTGGCGCGGGCCCAGTGGGTCATCATGCAGGTGCCCTACCCGCTGGGGGCTGAAGAGCTGCGCAATTTGCTGCGCCGCTCTCATCAATTGGTGGTCAGCAAGTTACCGAAGCGTACCCAGGTTGGGTTATTGCTGTAGTGGCGGCAGCGACTGAACCACCGCTATCGCGAGCAAGCTCGCTCCCCCACTAGGACAACGCCAACAGATAACCGCCCAGGAACAACTGGTCGATCCAGAACACCTGGTGCAACAGCACGATGAACCAGAACACCACTTGAAATGAGACTTTGCGGGTCTTGTGGCGAAACAGCTGCTGGGCCAGCAAGGCGCCGGGCCAACCGCCGGCCAGCTCTACCGCATGCAACACATTCTCCGGGGTACGCCAGGCGTCGGCGCGCGCCTTGCGCTTGTCGCTCCAGTACAGCAGGAACGCCACCACGCTGACGACGCCATAGGCCCCCATCGGCACCCACGACACCGCCCGCAGCCCGAACAGCAGCGAACCGAACAGCGGCAAGGCACAGACCAGGGCAAACACCGTCAGTTTGAGCCGCAGGTGCTGCACGGCGCCGTCGGCGTTGCGCCCGGCACGTTTGCGGTTGCCTGAATCGTTCATGGCTTGGCGGCGGTCCAGTCCACCCAGCCGAACTGCCAGGTGGCCAGGATCAGCAGGCCAAAAGCGATTCGATACCAGGCGAACACGGCGTAGCTGTGACTGGCGATGAACCGCAGCAGGCCCTTGACCGCGATCATGGCGAAAATGAACGCCGTGACAAAACCAATGGCGAACACTGGGAAATCCGCCGGGACGAACAGTTCGCGGTACTTGTAGCCCGAGTAGACGGCCGCGCCGACCATGGTGGGCATCGCCAGGAAGAACGAGAATTCGGTAGCAGTTTTACGCGACAGACCGAACAGCAAGCCACCAATGATGGTCGCGCCGGAACGGGAGGTGCCCGGGATCATCGCTATGCATTGGGCCAGGCCAACCTTCAGTGCGTCCTTCCAGGAGATCTCGTCCACCGTCTCGGCGTGCACCTGGTGCTGACGCTTCTCGGCCCAGAGCATCACCAGACCGCCCACCACCAGCGCGGCGGCCACGGTGATCGGGTTGAACAGGTAATGGTGGATCCAGTCGGCAAACAGCACGCCCAAGACCACGGCCGGCAGAAAGGCGATCAGCAGGTTGGCGGTAAACCGGCGAGCGCTGGGTTGCGTCGGTAGCCCCAGCACCACGTCGAAGATCTTGCGCCGGAACTCCCAGACCACCGCGAGGATCGCGCCCAACTGAATGATGATGTTGAATGCCATCGAGCGTTCGCCACCGAACTCGAGCAAGTCGGCGACAATGATCTGGTGCCCCGTGCTGGAAATCGGCAGAAACTCCGTCAAGCCTTCCACTACGCCAAGAATCAATGCCGAAAAGGCCGTCCACAAATCCATTCATCCCCCAAAAAAGACGCTGTTCAAGCAGGTCTTATCAATATTCAAGTGTCATGCAGGTACACGCAGCGGCTGCACGATAACCGCGACCTTTCAAAAAAAACCAATGAAAAATCAGAACAGACTCAGGTTTTGCGCTGCGGGGCCGAAATCCTATCAGACAAGCCCTGATAACGCTGCCGCGTTATGACCCAGGTCAATCATGGATAGCCGCCGGGCGCTAAAGTGCCGGCCGTCGTTAATGACAAGAATAAGAAACCGGAGTGACAGCGTATGAATAGCTTGCGCAGTGTGTCGATCAGCCGACGCTTGTGGCTCATCCTGGTCGTGGCCATCGTGATGTTGTTCACGCTAGGCGCCTTTATGCTCAAGCAGATCCACACGGACCTGTATCAGGCCAAGGTGCAGAAGACCCAGCATGTGGTGCAGACCGCCAGTGGTGTACTGAGCTACTACCATGGGCTGGAAACCGCCGGCACCCTGACCCGCGAGGCAGCGCAGAAGCAAGCCCTCAGCGCCGTGCGAGGCCTGCGCTATGACCAGAGCGATTACTTCTGGATCAACGACCTGACGCCGGTCATGGTCATGCACCCGACCAACCCGAAGCTTGAAGGCCAGAACCTCTCGGCGATCCGCGACCCGAACGGTTTTGCGCTGTTCAACGAGATGGTCGCCATCGCCAAAGCCAAGGGTGCCGGGATCATCGATTACCTCTGGCCCAAGCCGGGCGCCGAAGCGCCGGTCGCCAAGACTTCCTACGTCAAACTGTTCGAACCGTGGGGCTGGATCATCGGTTCCGGCGTGTATGTGGACGACGTCCAGGCAGAGTTCCAGTCCCAGTTGATCAAGGCTTCGTTGATTGGCTTGGCGATCACCCTGGTCATGGGCCTTCTGCTGACTCTGATTGTGCGCAGCATCGTCCGCCCGCTTCAAGAAACCGTCAACGCCATGGCCAATATCGCCAGCGGCGAAAGCGATCTGACGCGTACCCTCGACACCCACGGCCAGGACGAAGTCACGCAACTGGCCCGGCATTTCAACGCTTTTACCGCCAAATTGCGCCAGGTGGTGAGCCAGTTGCAGGCCTCGGCCAGCGAGCTGGGGCAATCTTCCAACGAATTGGGCAACGACGCGGCTCAAGCCCAGGAACGCAGCCAGCAACAGTCACAACAAATGGAACTGGTGGCCACCGCGATCAACGAAGTGACCTATGGCGTGCAGGACGTGGCCAAGAACGCCGAGCACGCGGCCAGTGAGATGCGCGACGCCGAATCCCAGGCCCAGCAAGGCCAGGTCAACATCGATGGGAGCTTGCAGCAGATCGACCGCTTGTCCCAGACCATCGATCAAGCCGTGGAAGTGATTCGCACCCTGGCGAGTGAAAGCACCCAGATCGGCAGTGTGCTGGAGGTGATTCGTTCCATCGCCGAACAAACCAACCTGTTGGCCCTCAACGCCGCGATCGAAGCCGCCCGCGCCGGCGAGCAAGGCCGGGGCTTTGCGGTGGTTGCTGATGAAGTGCGGCTGCTGGCCCAGCGCACGCAGAAATCCACCGCCGAGATCCAGGCGATGATCGAGCGCCTGCAAACCCACTCCGAAGCCGCCGTGAAAGTCATCGGCGACAGCAGCCGTGCCTCGCAACTGACCATCGAACAGGCCGGCCTCGCCGGTGCCAGCCTCAACGCCATCGGCCAGGCCCTGCGCAACCTCAACAGCCTGAACGCCTCCATCGCCAGCGCCACCCTGCAACAGGCCCATGTGGTGGAAGACATCAACCAGAACGTCACCCAGGCCGCCGGCCTGTCCCATAGCACCGCCATGGCCGCCGAACAGTCCAGCCAGGCAAGCAGCCGCCTCAAGGCGTTGAGTGAACAGTTGAATGGGTTGCTCAAGCAATTCCGAGTCTAAAGATCGGTAGCCAACCCTGTGGGAGCGAGCTTGCTCGCGATCGCGGTCGCACATTCAGCATTGATGCAAGCTGACCCACCGCTATCGCGAGCAAGCTCGCTCCCACAGGGGATTTGTGGTGAGTACCAAACCAGAGACCAACGCAAAACCGCGGTGGGGGCGAGCCTGCTCGCGATAGCGCCAGCCCATTTACGACATTGGTATTGGAGCTCTCCACACCATAGCGCTTACAATCGCCGCCCTCTCCTCTTTCCCCAAGGAACTGCCATGTCCGGGCTTGAACTGTTTGCCGCAGCCCTCGGCGTGATCGCCGTCTGGTTGACCGTCAAGCAGAACCCCTGGTGCTGGCCAATCGGCCTGGTCATGGTGTTGCTGTACAGCTGGATTTTTTTCGAGGTGAAGTTGTACTCGGACATGCTGCTGCAGGTTGTCTACGCGGTGCTGCAACTCTACGGTTGGTGGCAATGGACCCGTGCCGGACGCAATCATGATGGGCGTCAGGTCAGTCGCCTCGGTGGGCCGTCGGTGTTGCTCGGCCTGGCCATCGGCGCGGTGGGCAGCCTGCTGTTGGGCGCTGCCATGGCTCACTGGACCGACGCCGCCCAGCCCTGGCTCGACGCCGCGCTTACGGGGTTCAGCCTCGTGGCCCAGTGGTGGATGGCACAAAAACGCGTGCAATGCTGGCCGCTGTGGATCGCCCTGGACGTGATCTTCGTTGGCCTGTTCATCTACAAAGGCTTGCACCTGACCGCCGCGCTCTACGCCCTGTTCACCCTGCTCGCCGTGCAAGGCTGGCGGGAATGGCGCGCCGACCCGGCCCTGCGCGCATGAAGGTGGTGGTACTGACCGGCCCGGAATCCAGCGGCAAGAGCTGGTTGGCGGCGCAATTGCAGGCGCATTTCGGTGGCGTGCGGGTAGACGAGTATGTGCGCCATTTCATGGAACAGACCCAACGCGATACCTGCCTGGCCGACATCACCGACATCGCCTCCGGCCAATTGGCCTGGGAAGACGAGGCACGTGCCGGCCGACCGGCGCTGTTGATCCTCGACACTCACCTGTTGAGCAACATTCTCTGGAGCCAGACCCTGTTCGGCGATTGCCCGGACTGGCTCGAGCCGGCGTTGTTGGCCCGCCATTACGACCTGCACCTGTTGTTGAGTCCCGAGGAGGTCGAATGGACCGGCGACGGTTTGCGTTGCCAGCCCGAGCTGGCAGAGCGGCTGACGTTTTTCCAGGCGATCGAGACTTGGCTGAGCCAACATCGGCAACCTTTCCAGGTCATTCAGGGCAACTGGGTGCAACGCCGGACGCAAGTGTTTGCAACCGTTACCCAACTGCTTGAAGCCTGACCGCCGCTTGATTTGTTTCACCGCTGAAACAACGCACTCGCAGCAAACCCGGATTCAACCACGTTTCATGTCCTTGTCATCAAGACTGTCACGCTGCTGAAACACCCTCCCAAAAGCCTGGAGCCAGAGCCCTGCAACGGTTGGTGGCCATTTGATCGTCATCCGCCCTGTCTCAACGCTGAAACAGGTTCCCTCCTCGACGCCCCCTGGCTTAATCCAACCCATTGAATTGCCGGGTATTTCAAAACACGGCACAACACCTGCTCTTCCCCATTTCGCAACGCTGGACCAAGGCCAGCCCACCGAAGAAGGAATCGATGCCGTGGGGACTTTCGAAAGAAGTTTGACCTGTCTGCTCATGATCGGCTGCGCCGCCAGCGCAACGCTCAGCCTGCCAGCACAGGCCGAGGGCAACGGCGTCATCGTGCTCAGCCGTGACGTGCAGCCCATCGCAATCGGTCGCAACGGCGGCAAAGATCCCTACCCGACCACCGTCAATGCCAACCCCTCCGAACGAATCAACCAGGCGACCGCCAGCACCGAACTGAGCGATGGCGAGTTCGCCAGCGTGGCCAGCGGCTCGTCGATCCGCAACATCGTCAGCCCGAATACCGGTGTGCAGGGCCTGAACGTGGTCACCAACCCCAACGGCATGCCGGGCATGAATGCCGGTCATGGTGGCGGTAGTGGTGGCGCGATCTCCGGCACCATCAACCGCTCGCTGAGTTCCGGCCTGGCCCCGCTGGGCCGGCTGGCGGGAGGCCAGTGACATGAAGCCCGTCCTGTTTCTACTCACCCTGCTCATGCTTTCGCTGCTCAGCTCTTTCACCGTATTTGCCGATTCGGGTGTCGCGGTGGTCAGCAGCGCCAACCTGCAGGATTCCGGCAGCCATTACACCGGCAACTTCAACGTCAACCAGGCGGCCGGCGACCAGATCCAGCAAACCAACACCCGGGCCATCGCCATTGGCAGCCACGCCCAGGCCAGCACCCACGTGCAGCAACGTGTCGACACCCAGGCCAACCCTTCCATGAACGCCACCGCCCGCATCGGTGGCCACTCCTTCAGCAACGGCAACGGCGTGCTGGGCGTCAACCAGTCCGCCGGGGCCAACAACCAGATGGCCAATGTCATGCGGGTGGGCATCAGTGCCCATCCGCAGAGCATGGACGACAGCGCCCTGTCCCAACAGAACGTGGCGCTGCTACCGAACTCAGGAGCAACTGGCACCCCAACCGGCAGTCGTCAGGTCGTTACCAGCGACCAGGCCTTCACCGGCAGCCGAGGGGTAATCCAGGTGAACCAGAGTGCCGGGGTGGGGAACCGCATGGCTAACACCCTGAGCATCCGGGTCGCTGATTGATCCGGGGGCTACATAAGAAAGTACCGACACTTAACCAACGACACGCAAGGAGAAACACCATGAAACCTACAATGGCACTCAAACCATTGGTTTTCGCTCTCGCCGCTGTCATGGCAATGGCTGCACAGGCCGACGGTAACGGGCGTGGCAACGGCCACGGTAACGGCCACGGCAATCAAGGCCCAAGAGGTCCGTCGTTCGAGCAACTGCTCTCGATCACCGCTGGGGCAGGCGCGGCCGTGCTGGATGTGCAGAACAGCGACGGCAACGTCGTGACCAACCAAGCCACCCGCAACACCGCTGAGGCCACTGACTCGCTCAATGGCAGCAACGGCAACATGGGCGCCAACATCGCGGCCGGCGACGGTAACCAGCAAGACAACGCCGCCGCCCTGGCCACCGCTGACGAGAGCTTCATCTTCGGTTCGGCTGTCGCTGTCTCCAGCGCCACGCAAGTCAATAACAACAACTACGTCAAAAACAACTCCACGCAAAACAATGCCTCGCTCACCAATGCCGGCAACAATGGCTCCGGTAACATTGGCATCAACGTGACCGCCGGCAACTTCAACCAGCAGAAAAACAACCTGGCCATCGCCGTATCCGGGGGCCGTGTCGCACAGGCCTCTGCCTCGGCTGACCAGTCTTCCACCGGCCTTGTGGTCGACAACAAGGGCGTACGGACTTACAAAACCGACACGCTTACCAACACCTACGCCGCTTCTGGCACGTTCAAGGCCAAAGGCACCGGCACCGTCGAAGACAACGATCATGGCGGCTGGGGCAACAAAGGCGGATACGGCGGCGGTCACGATGACGACAAGTTCAAGTTCTCCGCCGTGGGGTCCTTCGAACTGGCCGGCAGCAACACCCAGCAGGTGCTGACCCGCGACGGTTGGAAAAACCCTGTGATCAACAACGCCACCATGACCAACTCCATGAACGGCTTCTCCGGTAACGGCGGCGCCAACGTGTCGGCGGGCGTGGGCAACCAGCAAAGCAACTCGCTGTCCATTGCGGCCGGCTGCAGGGCTTGCATGTAAGCGTGCATGAAACGAAGCCCCGGCAACAGCAATGCTGTTCACCTAGGGTTGGGATGAGTCTTGTGGCGAGGGAGCTTGCTCCCGCTTGAGTGCATCGCACTCACAAAAAAGGGGCTGCTTCGCAGCCCAGCGGGAGCAAGCTCCCTCGCCACGGACTCATTTCAACGCTTTACAAAGGGTGTGGCTTGGAAACGGGGCTTTTTTCCCGGATGTCCATTAGGCGTATCGATCATGCGTGTCACTGCCGTTTCCCTGCTGCTCTGCCTGGCCTGTGTGGCCGAAGCGGCGCAGATGCCGGTCGCCGCCCTGCCTGGCGGCATGCTGGTCTACAAACCGGTGCAAAGCGTACGCGAGCGCAAATTCAGCGACATTGTCGAGCAGAAAACCGATTTCAGTTGCGGCGCCGCCGCGCTGGCCACGGTACTGCGCCAGGCCTATTGGCTTGACGTCGATGAAGAGCACGTCATCAAAGGCATGCTGGTCAATGCCGACCAGAACCTGGTTCGCACCCAGGGGTTTTCCATGCTGGACATGAAGCGCTACGTGGAGACCATCGGCATGCGTGCCCGAGGCTACCGGATACCGCCAGAGAAACTCGAAGCGGTGACAATTCCGGTGGTGGTCCTGATGGAAATACGCGGCTACAAGCACTTCGTGGTGTTGCAGCGGGCCGACAAGCGATGGGTCTACATCGGCGACCCGGTGCTGGGCCACAAGCGCTACTCCCACGATGAGTTCGTCAAAGGCTGGAACGGCATCGTCTTCGCGATCGTCGGCCCGGGCTATGACAAGACCAATGCGCTACGCAGCCCTCCTCAACCCCTGACAGCCCGTAACAAGCTGGACGGTTTCAACCCGGTCAGGGATGCGGAACTGATGGATTTCGGCTTCATACAGAGCGACTTTTTCTAATCGCCGACCACTGCCAACAATAAGTACAAAAGGAGCAGGACGCTCCGGGAGCAGCACATGAGAACTTCACACTGGCTGTCGCTGGCCTGCCTGCTCGCGACCGCCTCGGGCTATGCCCATGCCGGCTTCAAACCCATCGAAGTCAAGGACCAGGAGCTCGCCGAGCTGCGCGGTCGTTATGTCATGCCGGGCCGAGTCATCAGCTTCGGCATCGTCATGAGCAGTACCTGGCGCAACGCCAGCGGCGACTTGATCGGCGCCACCAGCACTATGCAGATCCAGGCCGCCACCGTCAAACCCGAGTTCTATGTCTCCACCATCAAGCAGACCGGTAACGGCAGCGTCCCGGAACAGGGCAGCGGCAACATTACCGGTGGTGCCGGCCTTGGCACGAGCCAAGGCGTGACCCAGAGCGTGCGTGCCGCCGGCGACGGCAACACGGCCTACAACAACGTCAACATCAATGTGAAGGAGAGTAGCCAGGCACCGGCGCTCGTCCCCTCCCAGGGCCAACTGTTGACCAAGGGCCAGACCATCAGCGGCAGCAACGCCGCCGGCAGCGTCGCGGTCACCGCCACCGGCAGCGGCGTACAAATGGCGATCCAGGCCAGCCACAACCAGGGCGGCAGCCTGCAACAAGTGGCCCAGGGCGGCTTGCTGCAAAACACCCGCCTGCTGGGCAACAGCAATCTGGTCAACAACATGACGCAACTCAATGTGGTGCTAAACAACAACGGCGCCAGTGTCGGGGCACTGGACTGCAATCTGACCCAACTGCGCGGCCTCCGTAACCTCGGTTATTGAACTACGCTGATTTCCGACCATTGGGCAAATAGGGACGGCATATTTCATGTATCGATCCGTATCGTTGCGCGCTGTGATCTGTTTAAGCACGTTGTTCCCGGCGGCCGTGTTGCAGGCGGCCCCGGATGCCGATATCGAAGCACTGAAACAGGAACTTCTCGAGCTCAAGCAACGATACGAGGTCCAGCAAAAGGCCCTGGCGGTGCTCGAACAACGGGTTCGCCAGGTGGAGGACCAACCCGCCGCGCCGCCGCCCAAGCGCCTGGCCAAATCCCCGGCCGACATGAAAGGCAACCAGACCGTGGCCGGCGCTGGCGCGGCAACAGCCGGCGGCAGCGGCTACGGGCAATCCCTGGCCGATGATTCCCAGCCGGCCCAGAGTGTGTCCAATCTCTATGACGAGGCCAGCGGTTTCTTCGGTGGTGGCAAGTTCAGTTTCGAGACCGGCGTGACCTATTCGCGCTACGACACCCGCCAACTGATCCTCAACGGCTTCCTGGCCCTGGATTCGATTTTCCTGGGTAACATCAACCTCGACCGGATCAAGGCCGACACCTGGACGCTGGACCTCACCGGCCGCTACAACTTCGATAATCGCTGGCAGTTCGACCTCAACGTGCCGGTGGTCTACCGCGAATCCACGTACCAGTCAGGCGGTGCCAACAACGGCGCGGCCGGGGTCACCAGCGAAGAAACCGTGACCCGCGACCCGACCATCGGCGACGTCAACTTCGGCATCGCCTACAAGTTCATGGATGAGTCGATCAACTCCCCGGACGCGGTGGTCACCCTGCGGGTCAAGGCCCCCACCGGCAAGGACCCGTTTGGTATCAAGCTGCGCCAATCCCAGGCCAACACCAACCTGTTCGTACCTGACGACCTGCCGACCGGCAACGGCGTGTGGTCGATCACGCCCGGGCTCTCGCTGGTCAAGACTTTCGACCCGGCCGTGCTGTTCGGCACCCTGTCCTACACCCATAACCTCGAAGAGTCGTTCGACGACATCAGCTCCACGGTCAACCAGAAGGTGCCGGGCAAGGTACGGATCGGCGACAGCTTCCAGATCGGCGCGGGCATTGCCTTTGCCTTGAACGAGAAGATGAGCATGTCGTTCTCGGTCTCTGACCTGATCCAGAAGAAAAGCAAGCTCAAACAGGACGGTGGCGACTGGGAGTCGGTGACCTCCAGCGACGCCAACGCCGGTTACTTCAACATCGGCATGACCGTCGCCGCGTCCGACAACCTGACCATCGTGCCCAACCTGTCCATCGGGCTGACCGACGATGCGCCGGATTTCACCTTTAGCCTGAAATTCCCGTATTACTTCTGATGCCTTCAGGGATAGGTGATAAGCACCTATCCCTGAAGGCACTGCAAAACAAAAACCCCTGTGGGAGCGAGCTTGCTCGCGATAGCGGTCTTCCATTCAACATCCGTGCTGACTGAAAGGGCCTCATCGCGAGCAAGCTCGCTCCCACAATGGGTTGTGTAGGCAGTTCTAGCGGATCTGATGCTTGTGCAGCAGACGATAGAACGTCGGCCGGGACACGCCCAGCACCCTGGCGGCCACGCTCAGGTTGTCGCTGTGCCGGTTGAGCACATCGCTCAGGGCCTGGCGTTCGGCGCGGGTCTTGTAATCCTCCAGCGTGCCCATCGGCGCCGCAACGCCCTGTTGGCTGGCCAGGCCGAGGTCCCGGGCTTCGATTTGTCGCCCTTCGGCCAGCACTAATCCACGACGGACGCGGTTGGCCAGCTCCCGCACATTGCCGGGCCAGTCATGCATGCCCATCGCCACCAACGCATCCTCGCTGAAGCTGCGGGGACGGCGGCCGGTTTCCTGGCTGTAGAAATGGGAAAAGTGGCTGGCCAGCATCGCCAGGTCACCATGGCGCTCGCGCAGCGGTGCCATCGCCACTTGCAATACGTTCAAGCGGTAATACAGATCCTCGCGAAATCGCTTGTGCTCGATGGCCGCTTCAAGGTCCACATGGGTGGCCGCCAAGATCCGCACATCGACCGCAATCGGCTGGCTGCCACCGACCCGCTCAATGTGTTTTTCCTGCAGGAAACGCAGCAGGTTGGCCTGCAACTCCAACGGCAGGTCGCCAATTTCATCGAGAAACAACGTGCCCCCATGAGCCGCCTCGATCCGTCCGATCTTGCGTTGGTGAGCACCGGTAAATGCGCCCTTTTCATGACCGAACAATTCTGACTGGATCAGGTGCTCCGGAATCGCACCGCAGTTGATGGCGATGAAAGGCTTATTGCGTCGGTGAGACTGGCAATGCAGGGTGCGCGCCACCAGTTCCTTGCCGGTGCCGCTCTCGCCGCGAATCAACACCGGCGACTCGGCCGGCGCCAACTTGCTCAACAACTTGCGCAGTTCGCGGATCGGCTTGCTGTCGCCCAGCAGTTCATGTTCGGGCTGATCAATGTGAATCGAACCCTGCCCCCGCAAGCGCGCCATGCCAAACGCCCGGCCCAGCGTCACCTGGACCCTGGACACGTCGAAGGGCAAGGTATGGAAGTCGAAAAACCATTCGCAGACAAAATCACCGACGTTTTGCAGGCGCAGCACTTCCTGGCTGAGCACGGCGATCCATTCGGTGCCGCTACGGCTGATCAACTCCTTGACCGCTTCCGGGCGCTCCAGGTGAAAAGGTTGCAAGCGCAACAGGCCGACGTCACAGCTCCGATCACCGGCGTGTTCGAGGGCACAACTGTCCACCTCCCACCCAATGGTGCGCAGCCCTGGCAACAGGCGATGACAATCGTCGCAGGGATCAACCACGAGCAGACGACGTGACGTACTGGCTTCGATCATGACTGATCCTTGGCGCCAAAATAAAGAAATGTGAGTAGAAACAGTCGTTTGGCTAACCTGCATGTAACAGTAGCAAGAAGTTGACGCGCCCTTGTATCAATTGATTATCGAGATCATCTCAAACTGGTTATAAGCGACGGTTTCGTTAGTTATCGCGGACGCTTTTCTTTCACGGCACTTTCAAACAAAAGTCCAAAAGCCTGGTCTGAAAGAAAATCGAAATTTATTTAAATAATGTGTGACCCGCCTACGGGTTCGGGACATCAGTACAAGTAACCAGCCGCACGGTACGCCCAACCGACGGCACATCATTTGTTTGGGCACACTTAAGAGAAAACGCCATGAACGCCCCGCTCCGTATCAACGAAGCTCTTTTGATTGCCGACCGCGCATTCCGTCCCTTCCAATGCGTGGCCTGGGCTCCACAAGACGGTAACGGCGAACTTAGCCTGACCGTCATCGACCGTACCAATACTCATATTGGTCGCACTCAGATTCCAAGCAGCGCCTATACCGACCCGGTCCAACTGGCTGATCTGTTGAAACAAGCCCGTGCTGAATTGAGCCAGGAAGGCTACACCTTGCAATCCTGGTCGATGCCTGAATAAAACGCCGGTAGAGCCTGTTATCGATTGCAGGCTTGGCATTGGGTTGTAAAGCCATTGTTATGGCACGCATCGCCCCTGTAACTACAGGACCTGACAGTTGTGCATTGTCACATTCAGGGATTGAATGTTGCCCTCATGCAGTCATCGCCCGTTCGGGCCGATCGACACGCAAGGAGAGGCTGGCATGCTCGATCAGTTCGCGTTCGTACTTCCCAAGCCCCTGGCCCACGCCGGGCAACTTGACCCAGGCTTTGCCGCCAACGGCAAAGCCTGGGTGCATTTCGAAGACAGCACCTCAAGCCTGATCACCGGATTGACCCTCGACCGCGCCGGCCGAATTCTGGTCGCGGCGAGGATCGAGACCGCCCATGGCAGCCGGTTCGGGCTGGCGCGACTCAACCATGACGGTTCGACCGATCCGGGTTTCGGCAGCCGCGGCTGCGTGATCGGCGCGTTCGAACAGGGCTTCGAAGCGACGGCGGGTAAAGTGATCGAGCTGCCCGACGGGCATATCCTGCTGTCCGGCCTGCACTACGAAAACAACGAACACACCCTCCCCGCCCTGGCGCTGTTCGATCAGCAGGGCCGTGCCGTCCAGAGCTTCGGCAACGCGGGCAGGCACATCATCCGGCTCTGCGGCAATCTCTCCCAAGGCCTGCGCGATCCCTGGCTGCCGCCCGGCGTGCCGGGGCTTGAGGCCTGCGACATGCAAGTACAGGCCGATGGCCGGATCCTCTTGCTCGCCAACCATCACTATCAATTGTCCGACCATGTCGGTGTACTGATCCGGCTCCTACCGGACGGCGCCTTGGATACCTCATTCAACGGCCGTGGTTTCGTGATGGTCCGACGCTTGTTGAAAAATACCTGGCTCGGCTGCCTGATGCTCCAGGCTGACGGGCATATTGTCGTCGGTGGCGCCATCGACTTGCCCCAGCATGGCCTGATCGCCCGCTATGACAGTAGCGGCAAGCTCGACGACAGCTTCGGCGAAGAGGGCTTCCTGTCCATCCTGGCGCAGGGTCATAGCGCGATGGTCAGCCAGATCGTCCAGGATGCGAACGGTGATCTGCAGGCGTTCGGCAGCAGCCGCGACCCGATGCATAGCCTGTCGCTGAAAGTGCGACCGGACGGCAAGCCGGATCGTCATTGCAACCAGGGCCAATGCCAGCTCATGGCAATCGGGCGCAACGCCAGCCAATGGACCGCCGCCCAGCTTCAACCGGACGGCAAGCTGGTGACCGCCGGCGCCACCATCGGTGGTATCGAAGCCGATTTTGTGCTTGCCCGGCATTTGCCGGATGCCAGCCTCGATCCGGATTTCGGTGAAGGCAAAGGCTGGGTCCGCACGCGACTCGGCTACAGCCTGGACACCGCCACCGTCCTGGCTGTGCAGGCTGACGGCAGAATCCTGGTGGGCGGCTACTCGCTCCAGGGGCATTATCGGGCGGTGGTTGCGCGGTATTGGGCCTGAGCAATGTCCCCCGGTTCAGCACTATTGAGCGGCGTATGCCTCTATTGAAGCTTGCATAACTGAAAAGCCCACCATCAGGCGGGCTTCAATCATGTTCTCGAAGAGGCGCAGAACCGCAACACCAGGATGCCCGCGAGTGCGGCCAGGGTAGAACCGGCCAATACGCCGACCTTCACTTCATCGATCAACAACTGGGCGCCGGGGAATGCCAGGTTGCCTATGAACAAACTCATCGTGAAGCCGATGCCGCACAATAACGCCACCCCATACACCTGTCGCCACGAACTGTGGGTCGGCATTTGCGCCAGCCCTGTCTTGATCGCTACCAGCGCGAAGGTGAAGACGCCTATCTGTTTACCCAGCAACAACCCGGCAGCAACACCCAGCGGCACAGGATCAAGCAGGTTGCTCAGGGACACCCCTGCCAGAGAAACACCGGCATTGGCGAAGCCGAAAATGGGCATGACAACGAACGCAACCCACGGCGACAAGCGCTGTTCGAGTCTGAGCAGCGGGGACTGCGCTTCGTCGAGGTGTTTGTTCAACGGGATGCAAAAAGCAAGGGCGACACCCGCCAAGGTCGCATGTATGCCTGATTTAAGCACCAGTACCCAGAGCACCACACCCAGCACCAGATAAGGCAACAACCGAGTGACTCCGGCCCTGTTCATGATGAACAACACAGCGATCACAGCGGCGGAGGCGGCAAGCATGGCCACATCCAGGCCGGAGGTATAGAACACGGCGATGATAGCGACCGCGCCCAAGTCATCGAGAATGGCAAGCGCGGAAAGGAAAACCTTCAGGGATATCGGCACTCTGCTGCCCAGAAGCGAGAGCACTCCGAGCGCAAACGCGATGTCGGTGGCCGCCGGAATGGCCCAACCCGCCAACGTTTCGGCAGAGTTTCTGTTGACCCAGGCATAGATGAGGGCGGGCACGATCATCCCTCCCAGCGCAGCGAACCCCGGCAGCGCTCTCTGGCTCCATTTGGCCAGTTCCCCCACTTGCATTTCTCGCTTGATTTCAAGGCCTACCAGCAGAAAGAACACCGCCATCAACGCATCGTTGACCCAATGTTCAAGTGACATTCCCCAAAAGGACGAATGCAGCACACCGGTATAAGTGGGTAATAGCGGGCTGTTAGCCACGATCAACGCAGCGAGCGCCGAAAGCATGAGCACGATGCCGCCAGAGGACTCCGCTTGCATGAAGCGCTCCAGTGGCGTGGCCTTGCGCGAATTACCGCCCTGAGTTGAAGTGTTCCCCATCATTTCCTCCCATAATCCGATCAGGCCTGGATTCTACCCAATACTTGGACGAGCTGTAGTAGTTGTCTTACAACTCGTTCAGATCGAAGAGGATTACGGAGAAAGCAGCCTTGCGCAGGGTTCGCAATCGCATTACCTCAACAGGATGTAACGATCTATCGCCAATGCCGCGCCGTCTTCGGTCACGGCGGCGGTCACCACATCCGCCTGGCGCCTGATGGCCTCCTCCGCCTGGCCCATGGCAATCGACAATCCCGCCCGGTGAAACATCGCCGGATCGTTGCCACCGTCGCCCATCGCCGCCGTCTGCTCCAGCGGCACGTCGAGGAAAGCGGCCAGGGTCGACAGCGCTTCGCCTTTGTTCGCCTTCATCGCCGTCACATCCAGGTAGATCGGTTGTGAACGCGACACCTGGGCCTGCCCCTTGAGCAACGGATGCAGCCGAGCCTCCAGTTCCACCAGCAAGTCCGTATCAGCGCTGGTGGCGACGATCTTATCGATCCGCTCCAGGTAAGGCTCGAAACTCTCGACCTCCACCGGCGGGTAGCCCAGGCCTCTCGTCTCCACCGGCACCATCGGACCGTTGGCGTCGCGCACCAGCCAGTCGCCATCGGCGAATACCCAGACTTCGATGCCAGGCTGATCGGCGTACAGCGCCAGTGTGGCCAATGCAGCCTCGGGTGGCAGGTAATGGACGGCGAGGAAACTGCCGTCGGGATGAACCAGCGTGCCGCCATTGAACGCCGCCGTGGGCAGATCGACGCCCAGGGCCTCGATCTGCTGCAACATGGCCCGTGGCGGCCGCCCAGTGGCGAGGCTGAACAGCACCCCGGCCTCCCGCAATGCGCGAACCGCTTCGATGGTGCGCTGGTTGAGACTGTGATCAGGCAGCAGCAAGGTGCCGTCCATGTCGCTGAGTAAAAACCGGATGGGACGCTTCACCGGATCACTCATCCGAGGCCATGCCAGACGCGATTGTCGCGGGCCAGCAAGTCATCGGCGGCGGCCGGGCCATCTTCACCGGCCTCGTAGGGCTGGACCGTTGCGTCCTGCTGCCAGGCATCGAGGAACGGCTGCACGGCGCGCCAGCCGTTTTCAATGTTGTCGGCACGCTGGAACAGGGTCTGGTCACCGGTCAGGCAATCGTAGATCAGGGTTTCGTAACCCGTGGACGGCTGCATTTCGAAGAAGTCCTTATAGGCAAAACCCAACTCGATATTGGCCATGTCGAGCGCTGGCCCAGGCCGTTTGGCCAGCAGATCGAACCACATGCCTTCATTGGGCTGAATCTGGATTCTCAAGTATGTAGGTTGCAATTCGTCGACTTCAGTGTCGCGAAACTGCGCGTAAGGCGCCGGCTTGAAGCAGATGACGATCTCCGTGTCCCGCACGCTCATGCGCTTGCCGGTGCGCAGGTAGAACGGCACGCCCACCCAACGCCAGTTATCGATCATGACCTTGAGGGCGACGTAGGTCTCGGTGTTGCTGTCGGCGGCGACGTTGGCTTCCTGGCGATAGCCGGTCACCGACTTGCCGCCGACCTCGCCGGCGGTGTACTGGCCGCGGATCGAGTTGGCGCGGGCCTGTTCCACCGACCAGGGCCGGATCGCCCCGACGACCTTGGCCTTTTCCCCACGCACGGCGTCGGCCCCGAATGCCGCTGGCGGCTCCATGGCCACCATCGCCAGCAGTTGGAACAGGTGGTTGGGCACCATGTCCCGCAGGGCACCAGTGTGTTCATAAAAACTGCCACGGGTTTCCACGCCGACGGTTTCGGCGGCGGTGATTTGCACGTGGTCGATGTAGTGATTGTTCCAGAACGCCTCGAACAGACTGTTGGAAAAACGGCTAACCAGAATGTTCTGCACCGTTTCCTTGCCCAGGTAATGGTCGATGCGATAGATCTGCTTCTCGCTCATGACCTTGAGCAGGCAGGCGTTCAGTGCTTCGGCGGTGTGCAGATCGGAACCGAAGGGTTTTTCGATCACCACCCGCCGGAAGGCCCCCTCCTGTTCCTGAAGCAGCCCGGCCGCACCGAGGCGGCTGACCACTTCACTGAAAAAGCGCGGCGCGGTCGCCAGGTAGAAGACCGCGTTGCCGGTGCCGCTGGCGGCGATTTTCGCCGCCAGCGCCTGGTAGGTGCCGTCATCGAGGAAATCACCCTGAACGTAGCTGATGCCCTGGGCCAGCTTGGCCCACAGCGCCGGGTCGAGCGCGCGGTCGGCATCACCACCCTTGCTCGCCGCTTCGTTACGGATGAAGTCCTCGAGTTTCTTGGCAAAATCCACATCGCTGATGGCGTTGTGGTCAACCCCAATGATGCGCAGCCCATCGCCCAGCAGACCGTCGCGACCGAGGTGGTATAACGCCGGCATGAGCAGGCGCTTGACCAGATCGCCATGGGCGCCAAACAGGAACAACGTGGTCGGCGGCGCGGGTTCTGCCTTGGATTTGCTGGCGATCGAGGTCATTTTTTCGGCGTCTCCACGTGGCCACCAAAGCCGAAACGCATGGCCGAGAGCATTTTGTCGCCGTAGGTGCTTTGCTGACGCGAGCGGAAACGGGCGAACAGCGAACTGGACAGGACCGGAACCGGCACCGCTTGCTCGATGGCGGCCTCAATGGTCCAGCGCCCTTCACCGCTGTCGGCAACTTCACCGGAAAAGCCGTCCAGCTTCGGATCGCTGGCCAACGCGTCGGCGGTCAAGTCCAGCAACCAGGACGAGACTACGCTGCCACGACGCCAGACTTCGGCGATATCGGCCACGTTCAGGTCGAAACGCTGCTCGGGGGGCAGGCTTTCGCTGGATTTTGTCTTGAGGATGTCGAAGCCCTCGGCGAAGGCCTGCATCATGCCGTATTCGATGCCGTTGTGGATCATCTTCACAAAATGCCCCGAACCCGCTGGGCCCGCGTGGATGTAGCCACGTTCGGCACGGTCATCGTCGGATTTGCGGTCACGGGTGCGCGGGATGTCGCCCATGCCCGGCGCCAGGCTGTCGAACAGCGGGTCCAGGCGCTTCACCACCTCGGCCTCGCCGCCGATCATCATGCAGTAACCGCGCTCCAGGCCCCAAACGCCGCCGGAGGTGCCGACATCGATGTAGCTCAGGCCTTTTTCCGACAGGGCCTGTGAGCGACGGATGTCGTCCTTGTAATACGTGTTACCGCCGTCAATGATCACGTCACCCGGCTCGAGCAGCTCGCTGAGAACGTTGATGGTGTCTTCGGTGGGCGCGCCGGCCGGCAGCATGACCCAGACCGCCCGTGGTTTTTCCAGGCCGGCGACCAGCGCCGGCAAGTCCGCGACGCCCGTGGCGCCTTCCTGGCGCAGGTTTTCGACAAAAGCGGCATTGCGGTCATAGACGACGGTGGCGTGCCCATTGAGCATCAGGCGCCGCGCAATATTGCCGCCCATGCGGCCCAGTCCAATGATCCCGAGTTGCATGTGCTGATGCTCCCTACTACAAATAAAGGTGTGTCAAAGATTTAACACTATCGACTAAAGGAGGTTAGTCCAGAGCATTGCTGCATAGTTTCCGGGTAATTCGAGCGATCACAAGGGATAACGCTCAAGATCCGGCCAAAGACACAGCGACCATGAAAAATAAAAAAGTTCCAATCACAAGCAAAAGAAATCAGAATCGGCGCCGATAGTAGAGGTGTCGACCAAATCATGGCGACATCTCTATAGTTGATGTACGCCATTTGCGAGGTGAGCAATGGGCCCTGTCGTTACCGCACGTCCTCCCCAAACCCTTTATGTGACCATTCGTCGCGATGAATTGCGCCTACTCAAGGAAGAACGCGATCTGCTGCTCGATGAAGTGACGCAACTGCGCATGCAGCTGCAACACTCACAGCTGTCCCATCAGAGCCAGTCCCTGGCTCGGTAACCGCCCCTGAGACATAGCGTCGGGAAATGACACTGGCCAGACCGGTGTCATTTTGTGGGAGCAAGGCTTGCCCGCGATAGCCGCGCCGCGGTCGAATAGCTGAACCGCGTTATCGTTCATCGCGGGCAAGCCTTGCTCCCACTGGCCTTGCTCTCACAGGACTTGCTCCCACTGGCCATGCTCTTACAGGCCTCGCTTTCACAGATCCCTCCTTACCCCAGGTGCATTCGCATCTGATCTGCATTTTGTATCCGAAAAACTCACAAAGTTTTCACAACCGGCTCGTAATACTCCCCGCCTTTAAGGTTGCTCGACGCAAGCCTGCGGTCACCAATCCGGTGCCGGCAGCTTCGTCGACAAAGGCTGGAGCGCTTGATGAGCTTGTTCAAACGCAGCAAAACGACTGCGAAAGGTTTTGACTGGGCCGGATTCGGCTGGCTGTTTCTGTTCTTCTGGTACTTTTCGGGTATCACCCAACTGCTCATCCTGCTGAGCGACACCTCAGGTTTCACCGGCTTTCGCCAGGCGTTCGTGATGAGTGCGGTGTGGCTTGCGCCCCTGCTGCTCTTCCCCGCCCGCACACGCTTGCTCGCGGCATTGATCGGTGTGGTGCTGTGGGCTTGCTCCATGGCCAGCCTGGGCTACTTCTTCATTTACCAGCAGGAATTTTCCCAGAGCGTCATCTTCATCATGTTCGAATCGAACGTGTCTGAAGCCGGCGAGTACCTGACCCAGTATTTTGCCTGGTGGATGGTGGCGGCGTTCCTGGCCCATACCGCCGTTGGTTATTGGCTCTGGACCCGTCTGCGCCCGGTATACCTGCCCCGGGGCCAGGCCTTTGTGGCGGCAACTGTTCTCGTGCTCGCCGTGGTCGGCTATCCGCTGGTCAAGCAGACCCTGCGCACCGGCAGCTTCGCCGGTGGCCTGGAGAAATTCGAAAATCGCATCGAACCGGCGGTGCCGTGGCAGATGCTGGTGGCCTACCGCCGCTACGGTGAGCAACTGGAGAACATGCAAGGCATGCTCCACAGCGCCAGCAAGATTCCCCCTCTGAGCAACCTCAAGGATGCCATGGCGGAACAGCCGGCTACCCTGGTGCTGGTGATCGGCGAATCCACCAATCGCCAACGCATGAGCCTCTACGGCTACCCGCGAGAAACCACGCCGGAGCTGGACAAGCTCAAGGACCAGCTTTCGGTGTTCGACAATGTCATCACCCCGCGCCCCTACACCATCGAAGCGCTGCAACAGGTGCTGACGTTCGCCGACGAGGAAAATCCAGACCTGTACCTGAGTACGCCATCGCTGGTGAGCATGATGAAGCAGGCCGGCTACAAGACCTTCTGGATCACCAACCAGCAGACCATGACCAAGCGCAACACCATGCTCACGACTTTTTCCCAACAGGCCGATGAGCAGGTGTACCTGAACAACAACCGCAACCAGAATGCCGCGCAGTACGATGGCGACGTGATCGAACCGTTCAACAAGGCCATGGCCGACAGCGCCCCACGCAAGCTGATCGTGGTGCACCTGCTCGGCACCCACATGAGCTACCAGTACCGGTATCCGCCGACGTTCAACAAGTTCACTGACCGCCAGGGTGTACCGGCAGGCCTGCGCGATGATCAGGTCCCGACCTACAACAGCTACGATAACGCGGTGCTGTACAACGACTTCGTCGTGTCCAGCCTGATCAAGGATTACGCCAAGACCGACCCCAACGGCTTCCTGCTGTACCTGTCGGACCACGGTGAAGACGTGTTCGATTCGCAGGGTCACGGCACGCTTGGCCGGAACGAAGGCAAGCCGACCGCGCCGATGTACACCATTCCCTTCATGGCCTGGGCCTCGCCCAAGTGGCGGGAAAACCATGACTGGAACTTTGCGGGCGACCTGTCCCGGCCCTACAGCAGCTCGCACCTGATTCACACCTGGGCGGACCTGGCCGGCTTGAGTTTTGATGAGCTGGACCACAGCAAAAGCCTGGTCAGCGATGACTTCAAGGCCCGTCCGCTGCTGATCGGCGATCCGTATCAAACCCAGCGCAAGGCCTTGATCGACTTTAGCCTGATGAAACCCAAGGCGCCGTTGGCTGAAGTCGTGCAGAAATAACCGAACCCGATCAGAAGCCCGCTTTTACAGGGGCTTGATCCAGAACTGCATATGACCGTGAGCCGGGTCGAACATGCCGGCGGCGAAACCAAATTTGGCGTAGCTGCCTTGGGCCACGGCATTGCCCTCGAGCACTTCCAGGGTAATCTTGCAGCAACCACGCTGGCGGGCGATGTCCTCGACCTTCTGCAGCATCTTCTGGCTCAACCCCAGGCCACGAAACTCCGGCATGACCGCCACGTCGTGGATATTTACCAAGGGCCGGCAGGCAAAGGTTGAAAAACCTTCGAAACAATTGACCAGCCCCGCCGGTTCGCCGTTGACGAAAGCCAGCACGCTGAAAGCATGAGGACGCTTGGCCAGTTCCTCGGGCAGGTGCAGCAGCACCTCGGCCGACAACGGATGTCCCCCGCCCATCGGGTCCTGCGCATAGCCGTTGAGCACATGACAGATCGCTTCGGCGTGGACCGGGTTGGTGTAGCTGGCTTGCAGAACAAGGATGTCCTTGGCTTCTTCCATGACCTTCCATCTCACTTCGGTAGTACCGGCGGCTCGACGCCGTCGGCGGGATACAGGTCAGGCAGGCTGACCAAAACGTTGCATTTGCATTTCCTGGAGGCGACTGAGCGTACGGCGAAACGGGAATTGCAGATAGCCCTCGGTGTACAACTCATCCATCGGCACCGCAGCCGAAAGGCACAACGGTACCTTGCGGTCGTAGCATTCGTCGACCAGAGCGATGAACCGCCGCACACCGTCGTCGTGGACCGACAACTGTGGCAGTTCACGGTCACCGGCCACGACCCGTTCAACGCCGTCCTCAGTACCCCGGGCAATGCGCCCTTCGCGCTGTTCGGCGCTCAGGCAGGGCACGTCACTGAGCAGGATGACGCTGAAGCGGTCACACAGCGCCATGAAGTCCAACGCCGAGAACGGTTGCTCGCACAGGTCGGCGTAGCGGCTCCAGAGCACGGTATCGCTGGCCTGGACCGGCTCAAGCAGACGGTGGCCGACTTCAATCGGTGCACTGCTCGACGCTTGCCCTGCGGTCAATTGGTTGAAGACATTGGCCAGCGGATCGGGTTGCCCGGGATCGCGCAACCAATAACGCTGCGCCAATTGGCCTGGGTGCTGGCGATGGTCTTGCCAGCCGTTCACTGGCACGACCTGCATGTGCTGCTTGATCGCGGTGATGGTTGGCAGGAAGCGCTCACGGTTGTGGCCGTTGGCATAGAGTTCTTCCGGCGGCAGGTTGGAGGTGCTCACCATCACCATGCCCAGTTCGAACATCACCTGGAACAAGCGCCCGAGGATGATCGCGTCGCCAATGTCGTTGACGAACAGTTCGTCAAAACACAGCACCCGTACTTCCGCGCTCAACTCCCGGGCCAAGGCTTGCAAAGGATCCGGCGTGCCGGTGAGCTGGAACGAGCGCTGGTGCACCCACGCCATGAAATGATGGAAGTGCTGACGGCGCGCCGGCACCTTGAGGCTTTCATAAAAGCGGTCCATCAGCCAGGTCTTGCCACGCCCCACCGGGCCCCAGAGATAAACACCCTTGATCGATTTGCGCCCCTCGTGCAACGCCTGGTGGCACTGCTCCAGCGCCATGATGGCCAATTCCTGGGCTTCGTCCTGGACGAAGCCGTGGTGTTCGATGGCATGCTGCCAGGCAGTCAAGGGGGAGTCGAAAGTCATACGGCCCGGGTCCGGAAAACGAAGGTGGGGAGTATGCCATGGCGGGCGACTGCAGAAACCCTGCACAGAACCCTGGCAAGGGGTTTATCTGTGGAAGCAAGGCCTGTGGGAGCATGGCTTGCCCGCGATAGTCGCGCCGCGGTCTAACAGCCAAACTGCGTTATCGTTCATCGCGGGCAAGCCTTGCTCCCACAGACCTGAGTGCAGAACTTTAAACCGAGATATCCAACCGACTGATCTTACCCTGCTCATCGAGCCGAAAGGTATAGCGCAACTCCAGCGGGCTACCGGGGAACGTCCCGGAAATCAGGTTCTGCACCAACACCTTGCCAGTGCGCTGCTGCACATTGAGGACCTCCACCCGCGGCTGGAAGCGCTGGGCGGTGTCTTCCATCCATTGGGCGATGGCCTGGGTGCCAACGCGGTGCTGGCCTTCATCGAACACGTTGGCATCCTCGGCGAAGAAACGCGTCACCGCCGAACTGTCACGGGCATTGGCAGCCGCGATGTAGCCGGCGATGGCCGGGGCCAGGGAAGAGACGGGATTGGACATGGTACGGCTCCTTGTTTTATCGATCTGGCACCATGCTAGAACAGCGTTGTGTCAGTTTTTGTCAGGAGTGAAACGCCCGGTTTCGTCCAACTTCATCAGCGCAAACCAGTCCCGCAACAAATCGCTGCGCCGGCCCGGATACCGCTCGCCCTGCTCGGTGGCCGAGGCAATCCGGTCGGTGCGAAAGGTCCGGTAGGCGCCGCGCAACTCGCACCAGGCCACCACCACCCGCGCTTCATTGAAAAAGCCCAGGGCCAGCGGCCAGATCAGGCGTTGGCTCGGGGTCTTGTTCACGTCGGCGTAGTCAATGTACAGCTTGGCCTGGGCGCGAATGGCCTGGCGGTACACATTCAATTCCACGGTGTTCTGCGGATAGCCATAACCCGGCGGGCCAGGCAGCACCGTGGGGTTGCGCAGAGCATCCCGCACATCCGGGGCCAGTACCGCGGCGACCTTCGCCAGGGCGTCGGCGGCGGCCTTGCCCAGCACCTCGTCGGCGCGTTGATCCACGTAGCGCAAGCCCAGCACAATGGCCTCTATTTCATCGGCGGTGAACATCAGTGGCGGCAGGAACAGGCCGCTGCGCAATACATAACCGATGCCTGCCTCGCCCTGGATCGGCGCGCCGAGGGCCGTGAGTTCGGCGATGTCGCGGTACAAGGTGCGCTCGGAAACGTTCAGTTCGCCCGCCAATGTCGCAGCGGTGACCGGGCAACGCTTGCCCCGCAAGACTTGCAGCAAAGTGAGCAGCCGAGTGGTACGCGACACGATGGTCTGTCCGGGAAGAAAAAAGATGACGCAGATTAGCAGAGGCTGGTGTCAGAAACTGTCAGGAGCCATAAGCCTTGTTAGGACCGAGAGCCTCGCAAGACTGTGGGAGCAAAGCTTGCTCGCGAAAAAGACACCTCGGTTCCTGAAAGACCGCACCACCTTCATCGCGGGCAAGCCTTGCTCCCACAGCAGGGCACGGTTGTCGTCGGAACGCTTTGGGGTATCGTGCTCAATCGCTGCCGGTTTTTTCATTCCTTGAGAGTTTATCCATGCGCAGAATCCTCGGCCTTTCCGTTTTCCTGATCCTGCTCAGCCTGAGCGCCTGCGCCCTCTTCCCCCACCGCGATCCGCTGAACATCAACGTGGTCGGCATCGAACCGCTGCCCAACCAGGGCCTGGAAGTGCGCTTCGCCGTGAAGCTGCGCGTGCAGAACCCCAACGAAACCGCCATCGACTACAACGGTGTGGCGCTGGACCTGGAGGTCAACGGCCGTACGCTGGCGACGGGGGTCAGTGACCAAACCGGCTCGATCCCGCGCTTCTCCGAAGCGATCCTGAGCGTGCCGGTGAGTATTTCGGCGTTTTCCGTGCTGCGCCAGACCCTGGGCCTGAGCCAGACCCAAAGCCTGGACAACCTGCCCTACGTGCTCAAGGGCAAGCTCGCCGGCGGCGTGTTCGGCACGATGCGCTTCGTCGACCGCGGGACCCTCGAACTGCCGGGTTCCGCGGCGACGTGGTGAATCACGCCGTGAAGCGCACGCCGGGCTTGGCGCGCTCGTCCACCACCAATTCGAACACGTCCGGCCTGGCGTAATGTCCGACCACGTCATAGTCGTAGCGCGCCCGCACCAGGTCATCGGTGTCGATTTCGGCGGTCAGTAACCCAGCGGTGTCTTTCAGCGGCCCGGCGAGCACATCGCCCATGGGCCCGACAATCACACTGCCACCGGCAATCAGCGGCCGCTCGGCAGGCCAGTGCGCAACGTCGATGCCCAGGGCCTGCGGCGAGGCCTGGACCTGACAGGCACTGACCACAAAACAACGCCCTTCGTGGGCGATATGGCGCATGGTCACCTGCCACATCTCCCGCTCATCCACCGTTGGCGCACACCAGACGTCCACCCCCTTGGCGTACATCGCGGTGCGCAGCAGCGGCATCATGTTTTCCCAGCACACCGCCGCGCCAACCCGACCAACCTGGCTGTCGATCACCGGCAAGGTCGAACCATCGCCCTTGCCCCAGATCAGCCGCTCGGTGCCGGTGGGCATCAACTTGCGGTGCCGGGCCACCAGGCCCGCATCGGGTTCGAAATACAGCGCGGTGCAGTACAGGGTGCTGCCGACACGCTCGATAACGCCCAGCACCAGGCTTGCCCCCGTACGCGCCGACAGTCCGGCCAGCGCTTCGGTTTCAACGCCGGGCACGTCAATAGCATTGGCAAAATAACGGGCAAACGCCTCGCGCCCCTCCGGCAACCGGTACCCCAGTTGAGTGCCGAACCCCTCGCCCTTGGGATAACCACCGAGCAACGCTTCAGGCATCACCACCAGGCGTGCACCAGCCTGGCGAATGGCGTCTTCATAGGAAAGGATCTGCGCCAGGGTCTCGCCCTTGCCACCAGGCAACGAACCGATCTGCAGGGCAGCCACAATGGATTTGGGCATGGTTTTCAACTCCTTGATCATCAGGTGTTGCTGATTCTCAAGGAGCGGCCGATCATGAATAAAGCCCAAAATACTGCTAAATGATATGAGCCTAATGAATATCGCCGACATCGACCTCAACCTGCTCAAGACCTTCGAAGCCCTGCACGACGAATCCAGCGCCAGCCGCGCCGCCGTGCGCCTGGGCGTGACCCAGTCGGCCATCAGTGCCGCATTGCGCAGGCTGCGCGATTTATACGGCGATCAATTATTCGTGCGCACGGGCCGGGGCTTGGCGCCGACGCTACGGGCGAACCAGCTGAAGCCGGTGATCAGCGAAGCACTGGACAAATGCCGCCAGAGCCTGGCGATGGTCGATCCGGATGCCAGCCATTACGAGGGCCGCTCGGTCATCGTCGGCCTGTCGGACGATTTCGAGATTGCCCATGGGCGCCGCCTGATCGAGGAGGTGGCCCGTCGCGCACCGGGCCTGCGCTTGATTTTCCGACAGACCCACAGCCAGATCGTCGGCCGGGCCCTGATGGAGCGCGACCTCGACCTGGCGATCACGGCGGGCGGTTTCGCGCAACGGTTGCTCAGCCGCCAGGTATTGGGCGAAGGCGATTACGCTTGCCTGTTGGACGCGGCGAGCCTGGCGCAAGACCAACAATCCCTCAGCCTGGAGGCGTTCGTGGCCCGCGAGCATCTGTTGGTGTCTTCGGGAGGGTTCATCGGTATCACCGACGAGGGGCTGGCCGGGCTTGGCCTGAGTCGGCGAGTCTGTGCCTCGACCACTCACTTTGCCGCGTTGCCGTTCCTGCTCAAGGGCAGCCAGGCCGTGGCGACGATTCCGGCCCATGCCGCCCGGGCCATCGCCGCCCTCAGCGGCCTGGCCTTGCTGCCCTGCCCCCTGGCCTTGCCCCGCTACCCCATCGAACTGGGCTGGCGGACCCACACGCAAATGGATCCGGCAGTGCTCAAGGTACGCGAGGCCATTACCGCGACGTTTGCCTGAGGTTTACTTGTTGGCGGCCATCAGGCGATTGACTTCACTGCGCACCATGTTGGCGTATTCCGGCGGCGACATGCCGTCCAGTTCGGCACGCACCCACTCGGCCCACTTGCCCTTGCGTTTGGAGCGCTCGCCGAACAGGCGGGCTGCATCGCCCTTGGCCTTGCCCAGGTTGTTTTGCCACAGTTCAAAGAGTCGGGATTTTTCGTCTTCCAGCGCGGCGCGCTCGGCCAGGGGCTTGTCAGCCAGATTGAAGCTCATGGGAATTACCTGTTGCGTAAATAGGCGCCATCTTACACCTTGCTGGGAAACGTCTTAACCACGATTTGCGATGGACTGCCCTGCCAGCGCCCAGCGCTGCAACTTTTTTAGAGCCGCAGCACTCCATTGTTCAATGCCATCATCCACACAAGGAGTACTTCCATGGCCCGTAAAGGCACCGTGCAAGCGAACGGAGAGCAAATCAAGGATCAAGCCTTCAGCGAATTGACGGCGCTGATTGAAGAATCGGAAAAACTGCTCAAGAGCAGTGCCTCGCTGGTGGGCGAAGAGGCCGAGAACCTGCGAGGCCAGATATCCCAGAAACTGCAACAGGCGCGCGACTCGGTCACCAGCGCACGGGAGCGCACTCGTCCCATGGTCGATGCCACTGAAGTCTACATTGGTGGCCATCCCTGGCAGACCGTGGCGATTTCCGCTGGGTTCGGGCTGGTGGTGGGGTTGCTGCTGGGACGGCGTTAAACAACTGCCCCAGAACCCTCACTGCGATTTTATGAGTGGTTAAAACTGTGGGAGCGAGCTTGCTCGCGATGGCGGTATGTCAGGCAACATCAATGCTGCTGGACCACCGCTATCGCGAGCAAGCTCGCTCCCACAGGGATTTGTGAGTGACACAGGTACTGTGTGAACCCGCACAAGGTCTTGCCTTAAGCCACAGGCCCCGCCCGCAGGATCGAAGCATCCTCCCCGCGGTACAGCGCCTCGACCTTCCCCGCCCGCCACTGCAACACCGCTCGCTGGTTGATCGACCCCTTATCGGTGATTTCACCACGGTCGATGGACGCCGGTTCATCGAGCAAGGCAATCCACTCCACGCGACTGGCGTTGCCGCTGGCTTCGCGGTTCAGGCGTTGCAGCCAGTCGGCGAACCATTGGCGTACCGGCGGACTGGCGAGGACCTGGGTGTCGCTGGCCTCCGCACCCAGGCCAGACAGGCGTCGGCATTCAGCAAGCCGTGGAAACACCAGCGCGCCCAGGCATTCGCGATCCGGTGCGGTGATCACCAGGTCCTGAACATAGGGCGTGCCTTCCAGCACCGCCCGGTTGCGCAACGGCCCGACGCTGACGAAGACACCGGAAGACAATTTGAAATCCTCGGCAATTCGCCCATCGAACATCAGCCCCAGTTGCGGATTGCTGGCATCGGCCAGCTTGATCGCATCCCCTGAACAATAGAAACCGTCCTCATCGAACACTTCGGCCGTCTGCTGCGCCGAACGCCAGTAGCCAGGCATGATGTGCGGCCCACGAAAACGCCCTTCGAACTTGCCGTCCACCGGCACTAGGCGGACCTCGCACCCGGGGGCCGGAAGGCCGATGTAGCCGGCCATGGACAAGGGGCCGGTGGTGAAGGTGCAGGACGGCGACGCCTCGGTCATGCCCAGGCCCGCCATCATGCGGATACGTTCGCCACAATGCTGCTCGGCGACCTTGTCGAGCCGGTCCCAGGTAGTTTGCGACAGACCCGCCGCGGCGAAGAAGAACAGGCTGATGCGCTTGAAGAAACGCTCGCGCAATTCAGCGTCCTGCTCCAGGGCGCTGACCAGTTCCTCCCAGCCCTTGGGCACGGTCAGGTAGGCGGTGGGCGATATTTCCTTGAGGTTGCGCAGGGTCTCGGCGAAGCCCTGGGCGGTGGGTTTGCCGTCGTCCAGGTAGAACGTGCCGCCGTTGTACAGCACGATGCCGAGGTTGTGGCTGCCGCCGAACGTGTGGTTCCACGGCAGCCAGTCCACCAGCACCGGCGGCACCTCACCGAACACTGGAAAGGTCTGCAGCAGCATCTGCTGATTGGCGCACAACATACGCTGGGTGGTGATCACGGCCTTGGGCAACTTGGTGGAGCCGGAGGTAAACAGGAACTTGGCGATACTGTCCGGGCCGGTGGCGGCAAACGCCTGCTCGGCCTCCGCGCCGCCGGGTTGGGCCAGCAGGCTGGCGAAGCTTGTCCTCGACCGGCCCGGCATCTCTCCACGCACGGTGATCAAGGGAACGTCCGCCGGCAATACGGCATTGATCGCCCGCTCGAACGGTGCGGCTTCGCTGACAAACACCAACCCCGGCTGCAACAGATCGCAGACGTGGCGCAGCTTGGCGAAATCCTGGGACAGCAATGAATAAGCCGGCGACACCGGGCAATAGGGAATGCCGGCGTACATCGCGCCGAGGGCCATTTGCAGGTGTTCGATGTCGTTGCCGGAGAGCAACGCCAGGGGTTTTTCCGCCGATAAACCGTAACTGAGCAAACTTTGGGCTATGGCGCGGACACTGTCGAGCATCTGCGCATAACTGACCCGGCGCCAGCCACCGCCCGCTTCACGGGCCGCGATAAACGTCTGCTGTGGGCGCACCTCGGCCCAGTGCACCAGGCGCTCTAGCAAACGCGCCGGCAACGGAGCCAGGGGTTCCAGGGAGCGCATGTGCAAGATGCCGTGCTCTTCCCGGACTTCGACGGCAGGGTGACCAATCGACACCTGGCGATACCGCCCGGCCTCGGGTCGGGAGGACGATCTGGACTCGGAACTCACGTACATTTCCTCCACCAAGGCACACTCGGGTCGCGATGCGAGCGGAGCGTGGCAGCGCTGGGCTGCGGCCTTGTCATTGTTATTCTGGCCTGCATCCGGGCGACGGCTTTCAAGGCTCGACCGCCCGTGATGCAACGGGTTTCAGATCGGGTAATGCCGCGGACCGTTCTGCAGGGTCACCCAACGCAACTGGGTGAAATGTTCGATGGAAGCCTTGCCGCCAAAGCTGCCGTAACCGCTGGACTTGACCCCGCCGAAGGGCATCTGCGCCTCGTCGTGCACGGTCGGCCCGTTGATGTGGCAAATGCCCGACTCGACCCGCTGGGCCAAAGCCAGCGCACGACTCGTGTCGCGGCTGAAGATGGCGGCCGACAAGCCGAACTCGGAATCGTTGGCCAGGCGCAGCAGTTCTTCATCGCCGTCACCGCGCAACAGCACCGCCACCGGCCCGAAGGATTCTTCGCGGTACAGGCGCATTTGCGCAGTGACGCCGTCGAGCAAAGTCGGCTGCAGGATGCTGCCTTCCAACTGGCCACCGGTGACCAGCGTTGCGCCTTTGGCCAAGGCATCGTCGATCAGCCCTTTGATGCGCTGGCCGGCACTGGCATCGACCAACGAGCCCAACACCGAATCACCTGCCGCCGGATCACCGGCACGCAAGGTGGCGATCTTGGCGCTCAGCCGGGCGATGAACTCATCCGCCACCCGGGCGTCGACGATCAGGCGCTCGGTGGACATGCAAATCTGGCCCTGGTTGAAGTAGGCCCCGAAGGCGGCCGCTTGCACGGCTGCATCCAGGTCGGCGTCGTCCAGCACCAGCAGCGGCGCCTTGCCACCCAGTTCCAGCAAAGCCGGTTTGAGATGGCGCGCCGACAGTTCGCCGACGATGCGCCCAACGTGGGTCGAACCGGTGAAGTTGACCCGGCGCACCGCCGGGTTGGCGATCAACCGTTCGACAATGGCCGGCGCATCCGCCGGTGCGTTACAGATCACGTTGACCACGCCGTCACCCAGCCCGGCGTCCTGCAACACCTGGCCGATCAGCCGGTGCACGGCCGGGCTTATCTCGGAAGCCTTGAGCACCACGGTATTACCGCAGGCCAGGGGCATGGCGATGGCACGGGTGGCGAGAATCACCGGGGCGTTCCATGGCGCGATGCCCAGCACCACGCCACAGGGCTGACGCAGGGCCATGGCAAAACTGCCAGGCACGTCCGAAGGAATGATTTCACCGTTGATCTGGGTCGTCATCGACGCCGCTTCGCGGAGCATGTTCGCCGCCAGGTGCACGTTGAAGCCGTACCAGTTGGCCATGGCACCGGTCTCACCGGCAGCAGCGACGAATTCACTGCTACGGGCCTGCAACTGTTCGGCCGCACGCAACAGACGCGTGCGGCGCTCGTTGGGCGCCAGCGCGGCCCAGGCGGGAAACGCCGCTTGGGCGGCGGCCACGGCGGCATCGGCGTCTTCCAGGGTGGCGGCGGCCACGCGAGACACCACCTCACCCGTCACCGGGTTGCAGCGTTCGAAGGTCCGGCCGTCGCGGGCCGGGCACGACTGGCCGCCAATCAACAGGGGCACGTCCAGCATGGTGATTCCTCTTTATTGTCTTTATCGGGAATACATCGCAGTGGTGTAACAGTAGCGCCAGGGCGAGGCAGCGAACAGCGGGATGCGGCCCGTCATTCGCCGGTCGATTCAGCGCTTATAGGTCTGCAAGCCCGGCTTGATGCTCTTGTCGTCCAGGAACTGCTTCATGCCCTGCTCGCGGCCACCTTCGGTGTCGAGCAGGCGCGACTGGTCGAGCTTGGCGTACAGGTAATCCTCGTTCTGCTCCCAGGTCAGTTCGCGGCAGCGTTTGAAGCCATGCTTGGCCGCCCGCAGCACCACCGGGTTCTTTTCCAACAGGTTGCGCGCCAGTTCCACGGTGACTTCACGCAGCTGCGCCAAAGGCACGCTCTCATTGACCAGGCCCATTTCAGCGGCTTTCTGCCCGCCGAAGGTCTTGCCGGTCATGATGTAGTACAGCGATTGGCGGTGGCCCACGGTATCGGCCATGGCCTTGCTGACCAGGTTGCCCGGCGGGATGCCCCAGTTGATTTCCGAGAGACCGAAGGTCGCTTCGTCGGCGCAGATCGCCAGGTCGCATGCCACCAGCGGACTGAAACCGCCACCGAAGCACCAGCCGTTGACCATGGCGATGGTCGGCTTGGCGTACATGCGCAGCAATTTCCACTGCCACTGCGACGCTTCGCGACGGATTTTTTCCTGGAGGATTTCCGGCCCGGCATCCACTTCGCGGAAATATTCCTTGAGGTCCATGCCAGCGGTCCAGGCATCGCCGGCCCCGGTCAGCACCAATACGCCTGCGGCTGGATCCTGCTCCAGGGTCTCGAGCACGTCGATCATCTCGCGATTGAGGGTCGGGCTCATGGCGTTGCGTTTTTCCGGGCGATTGAGGGTGACCCAGGCGATGCCCTCCTCGATATCGACCTTGACCGTTTTCCAGCGACCTTCGTAATTGCTCATGATGCGTGCTCTCTTGTTCTTGGCTGAAGATGATCAAAAATTAAACCGGAAATTTAGTTATGTCAATTAACTATTAATCGGTTTATCTGTATTTTTCCGGGGCTGGGTCGAAGGTTAAAAAATTCGAATATGCACAAGCCCGTAGCCACGGCGCCGCAACCCCGGCAAACTGGATAGCCTTGTTAATCACTTATCTTGAGGAAGCTCACTTCGATGGCCAAGTCTTCCAAGCTTGCCGAACCCGCCGAGCCCCTGGTCGCCGGTACCGACGCGCAGGCACCGCTGGACTCCGCGCTGGACGACCTGATCGGCTATGCCCTGCGCCGCGCCCAGTTGAAACTGTTCCAGAACCTGATCGGCCGGCTCGCCGTCCACGACCTGCGCCCCGCCCAGTTCTCGGCCCTGGCGATCATCGACCAGAACCCCGGGCTGATGCAGGCCGACCTGGCCAAGGCCCTGGCGATCGAACCGCCGCAAGTGGTGCCGCTGCTGAACAAACTGGAAAGCCGTGCCCTGGCCGTGCGCGTGCGCTGCAAGCCGGACAAGCGCTCCTATGGGATTTTCCTGAGCAAGACCGGCGAAACCCTGCTCAAGGAACTCAAGCACATTGCCGCCCAGAGCGACCTCGACTCCACCGCGGCTCTCTCAGGGGCTGAGCGTGAGGAGTTGTTGCGGTTGTTGAAGAAGGTTTACCAGTAACAGAACACCGCTCCCCCTGTGGCGAGGGAGCTTGCTCCCGCTATGTGAGAGCAAAGCTTGCTCGCGACGAAGGCACCTCGATTTCTGAAAAACCGCAGTGCGTTCATCGCGGGCAAGCCTTGCTCCCACAAAAGCTAGCCAGGCCACTCGAAAGTCACCAGATCGGCACGCTGTACGTCACCAGGAATCGGGTCTGGTTCTCATCGCGAAACGCCGCCGTGCCCGGAAAGTCGTTGCGATAGATCGACTTGCGCGCCAGCAGCCCGACGTTCTTCAGTGGGCCGCTCTGGATCACGTACCCCAGCTCCATCTGGAACTCACGCTCCTTGCGATCCTCGGCATTCAGGGCCGCCAGCTCGATGTGATCGCCACGCACATAACGCAGGCGAGTCCTCAGGCCCGGCATGCCCACGGCGGCGAAGTCGTAGTCATGGATCGCCTGCCAGGTGCGCTCCTTGGCGTTGAGAAAGTCCGAGCTCATGGTCATTTCACTCAAGCCCATCAACTCGGTGCCGGACACATACGGCGTGGCCGTATCGCCACTGGCGTGCATGTAGCCCAGGCTCACGCGATGCCCGCCCAGGCGATAGCCGACCAGCGCCGAAACATTGCGGTTATCCACCTTTCCGGCCTTGGCCGCGCCGTCTTCGTCACTGAAAAAACTGCGCAGGTCGGTGGTCAGGACGCCGTCGCCCAGGGGCAGGTTATGCAGCAATGCCAGGGTGTTCTGCTGGTACAGGTCCGCCACTTCAGCGTGGTAGGCCCGCAGACTGAGGTCTTTGTTGACCTGATAGTCGCCGCCTACATACGCCATATGAGAAGAAGTCGCCGCGCCGTTGAATCGGCGGTTGGGCGAGGCGATGCTCATCGGCTGGTAATCGGTGGAATCGCGCCGGGCGATGCGATCGATATAACCGGTGTTCAACGTCAAACCGTCGAAATCCTTGGAACTGAGCGTCGTCCCGCGAAAGGTCTGCGGCAGTAACCTCGACGGACTGGCAAAGGCAAACGGCAGGAAGATCGACACATCGCCGGTCTTCACCGTGGTTTGAGCGAAACGCAGCTTGCCGGTCACGCCCAGGCGCGAATACTCATCCGCCGCACGCTTGTCGCTACTGGAGACCGGCAACAGTTCGGTGCCGCTGCGATCCGGCGACGAATCCAGCTTGATGCCCAGCAATCCCCTGACATCCAGGCCGAACCCGACCGTGCCCGGGGTGAACCCCGACTCCATATTCATGAACACACCCTGAGCCCATTCCCGGGCTGCGGTTTTGGCGCCGTTGTCCTTGTAGTCGCGATCCATGTAGTAGTTGCGCAGGGTCAGGGTACCGTGGCTGCCGTCGATGAAGCCTTCCGCCCACAATACGGGGGAACCGAGGCTCAGCCCGAGACAGGCCAGCAGAGGGACGAGAGATGAAACAGGGCGCGCCGTCAGCGTGTCCCGAGCAAGGTTTGGCATGTTCGGTGTCCATTTATTGTTGTTGTTTTGATCGACCCTGCCTTGGCGATGGAGGGCCGTGCGGACAAAGAATGGAAACGGCACGGGCGCTTCGTCAATCACGAACGTCCGATAATCGAACATTAATATAATTAACTAATTTACTAATTAATCCATGGATTGTTGCCAAGCACCTGATTTTCATCATGAACTGGCCGCATATTGACGTCCTCCTGGCACCCTTCATTTTTTAGTTAGCTTTGTTAATCTTAAAAGTACCCCGCCCGGTTTCCTCCGAGCCGGTGTCCCTCACAAAAACAATAAGAGGATTTGCCATGGACCGTCCGGCGCGTCGTGCGACGCTGACCATTGCCTTGTGTTTCATCGTTGCGTTGATCGAGGGTTTCGACCTGCAGTCAGCCGGTACCGCTGCCGCAGGGCTACGGCAGACGTTTGCCCTTGACCCGAAAATGATGGGTTGGGTGTTCAGCGCCGGCATCATCGGGTTGCTACCGGGGGCGTTTTTTGGTGGCTGGATCGCCGATCGCATCGGTCGCAAGAAAATCCTCATCGCGGCTGTCTTGCTGTTCGGCGTATTTTCCCTCAGTACCGCTTATGTCGAACACTTCTCCAGCCTGTTGCTGGTGCGCTTCATGACCGGCCTGGGCCTGGGCGCCGCCCTGCCCAACCTCATTGCCCTGTGTGCCGAAGCCGTGGGCGAACAGCGCCGGGGCACGGCCATCAGCGTGATGTATGCCGGCGTGCCATTGGGCGGTGCGTTGGCCGCCGTGGTCGCGATGCTGTTTGGCGAGCATTGGCAGATGACGTTTTTCATCGGTGGGTTGGCGCCTTTGCTGGTAGTCCCGCTGATGCTTCTGTGGCTTCCCGAATCCAGTGCCTTTCGCCAGGCCCGGGATGGCGGCTCCTCGCGGGGCTCCACCGCCCAGGCGTTGTTCGGTGAAGGTCGCGGCCGTACCACGGTGGCGCTCTGGCTGAGTTATTTCTTCACCCTGACGGTGATGTACATGTTGCTCAACTGGCTGCCGTCATTGCTGCTGGAACAGGGCTTCAGCAAACCCCAGGCTGGTCTGGTGCAGATGCTGTTCAACATCGGTGGCGCCCTTGGCTCGTTGCTGGGTGGGCTGTTGCTGGACCGTTGCAATGGCATCAAGGTGGTGCTGTTCGTCTATGCCGGTCTGCTGAGCGCCCTGGCCGGGGTCGGGTTGTCCGTTGGTATCGTGCCCATGGCCATTGCCGGGTTTGCCGCCGGGTTGTTTGTCATGGCTGCACAGTTGGTGCTCTATGCGTTGGCACCGCCCTCCTACCCGACGGCCGTGCGTGCGACGGGGGTGGGTGCAGCGGTGGCCATCGGGCGCCTGGGGTCGGTGGCCGGGCCTTTGGCCGCCGGGCAGATCCTGGCGGCCGGGGGTGGGACCACTGCTGTATTGCTGGCGACTTCCCCGGGGTTGGTGGTTGCTACGTTGGCTGTTCTTAGTGTGATTCGTTATTCGGCCGGGCCGCGGTTGGGTGCGGCGAAGTCGGTTGTGGGGAATTCCTGATTTTGGTGCGTATATCCGTTGTTTAGGTCACGGCGACTTATGGTTCCGCCGTAAGGGCCATCCCTTTCAAGGTCTTTTCGTTTTGGCGGCCTTGATTACCCGGTCCGTTGAAACATGTGCAT
>NZ_JBDGLI010000029.1:0-40354 GCF_057655955.1 Pseudomonas sp. Soil_N_39 | reverse complement strand
AAAGCGGCAAAACGATCACCATCGCCGCCGGCGCAAGTTCGGGCGTGTTGGACGTGGCTGTTGGCAACGATGTGTACCAAGGTCCAACGACGGTTACTGAGTCGATCAAAGATGCATCCGGTGGCAACCTCGAAGCCATCGCGCCGAACACCGCTCCGGTCAGCACAATCATCAGTGATGTCAACGACACCACCACCGTGACGTTGACCGCTACGCCGACCGTGAATGAAAACGGCACCATCACTTACACCGCCACCCTGACCGGTGCCGACGGCAAGCCTGTCACTGCGCAGAACGGTCCGGTCACCGTCACGTTGGAAAGCGGCAAAACGATCACCATCGCCGCCGGCGCAAGTTCGGGCGTGTTGGACGTGGCTGTTGGCAACGATGTGTACCAAGGTCCGACGACGGTTACTGAGTCGATCAAAGATGCATCCGGCGGCAATCTGGAAGCCATTGTTCCAAACACAGCGCCAGTAAGCACCGTGGTTAGCGATGTCAACGACACCACCACCGTGACGTTGACCGCCACGCCGACCGTGAACGAAAACGGCACCATCACCTACACCGCGACCCTGACCGGTCCCGACGGCAAACCCGTCACCGCGCAGAACGGTCCGGTGACCGTGACGCTGGAAAGCGGCAAGACCATTACCATCGCAGCGGGCGCAAGCTCGGGCGTGCTCGATGTCGCTGTTGGTAACGATGTTTACCAAGGTCCGACCACCGTCACCGAGTCGATCAAAGATGCATCCGGCGGCAACCTTGAAGCCATTGCTCCAAATACTGCGCCAGTCAGCACCGTGGTTAGCGACATCAACGACACCACCACGGTGACATTGACCGCCAATCCGACCGTAAATGAAAACGGCACTATCACCTACACCGCCACCCTGACCGGTGCCGACGGCAAGCCTGTCACCGCGCAAAACGGTCCGGTGACCGTCACGTTGGAAAGCGGCAAGACCATCACTATCGCAGCAGGTGCCAGCTCGGGCGTGCTCGATGTCGCGGTTGGCAACGACGTGTACCAAGGCCCAACCACCGTTACCGAGTCGATTGCCTCGGCATCGGGCGGTAACCTGGAGGCCATCGCGCCAAACACCGCGCCAGTCAGCACCATCGTCAGCGACGTCAACGACACCACCACGGTGACATTGACCGCTAATCCGACCGTAAATGAAAACGGCACTATCACCTACACCGCCACCCTGACCGGTCCCGACGGCAAACCCGTCACCGCGCAAAACGGTCCGGTGACCGTCACGTTGGAAAGCGGCAAGACCATCACTATCGCAGCAGGTGCCAGCTCGGGCGTGCTCGATGTCGCGGTTGGCAACGACGTGTACCAAGGCCCAACCACCGTTACCGAGTCGATTGCCTCGGCATCGGGCGGTAACCTGGAGGCCATCGCGCCAAACACCGCGCCAGTCAGCACCATCGTCAGCGACGTCAACGACACCACCACGGTGACATTGACCGCTAATCCGACGGTGAACGAAAACGGCACGATCACCTACACCGCGACCCTGACCGATGCCGACGGCAAACCCGTCACCGCACAAAATGGTCCGGTGACCGTCACCCTCGACAGCGGCAAAACAATCACCATCGCTGCCGGCGCAAGCTCGGGCGTGCTCGATGTCGCTGTTGGTAACGATGTTTACCAAGGTCCAACGACGGTAACTGAGTCGATCAAAGATGCATCCGGCGGCAATCTGGAAGCCATTGCTCCAAACACAGCGCCAGTAAGCACCGTGGTTAGCGACGTCAACGACACCACCACCGTGACGTTGACCGCTACACCGACCGTGAACGAAAACGGCACTATCACCTACACCGCCACCCTGACCGGTGCCGACGGCAAACCCGTCATTGCGCAAAACGGTCCGGTGACCGTGACGTTGGACAGCGGCAAGACCATCACCATCGCTGCGGGTGCAAGCTCGGGCGTGTTGGATGTAGCCGTCGGCAACGACGTTTACCAAGGTCCAACTACCGTCACCGAGTCGATCAAAGATGCATCCGGCGGCAACCTCGAAGCTATCGCTCCTAACACCGCTCCGGTCAGCACCGTCGTCAGCGATGTCAACGACACCACCACGGTGACATTGACCGCTACGCCGACCGTAAATGAAAACGGCACCATTACTTACACCGCCACCCTGACCGGTGCCGACGGCAAACCCGTCATTGCGCAAAATGGTCCAGTCACGGTTACCCTGGAAAGCGGCAAAACCATCACCATCGCCGCCGGCGCAAGCTCGGGCGTGCTGGACGTAGCGGTTGGTAATGACGTCTATCAAGGCCCGACCACCGTCACCGAGTCGATCAAAGATGCATCCGGCGGCAACTTGGAAGCCATTGCGCCAAACACCGCGCCAGTCAGCACCATCGTCAGCGACGTCAACGACACCACCACCGTGACGTTGACCGCTACACCGACCGTGAACGAAAACGGCACCATCACCTACACCGCCACCCTGACCGGTCCCGACGGCAAACCCGTCACCGCGCAAAACGGTCCTGTGACCGTGACGTTGGAAAGCGGTAAAACCATCACCATCGCTGCGGGCGCAAGTTCGGGCGTGTTGGACGTGGCTGTTGGCAACGATGTGTATCAAGGTCCGACCACCGTCACCGAGTCGATCAAAGGTGCATCCGGCGGCAACCTTGAAGCCATTGCTCCAAACACCGCGCCAGTCAGCACCATCGTCAGCGACGTCAACGACACCACCACCGTGACGTTGACCGCTACACCGACCGTGAACGAAAACGGCACCATCACCTACACCGCCACCCTGACCGGTCCCGACGGCAAACCCGTCACCGCACAAAACGGTCCAGTCACCGTCACCCTCGACAGCGGCAAAACCATCACCATCGCCGCCGGGGCAAGCTCAGGCGTGTTGGACGTAGCCGTCGGCAACGATGTCTACACCGGTGCACCGTCCATCACCGAGACGATCAAATCGGCCTCCGGCGGCAACCTCGAAGCCATCGGTATCGATAAGACCGGCGCGTCGACGACCGTGGGCGACACTGTCGACAACACCACCGTCAGCATCACCGGCAGCACATCGGTCACCGAAGGCCAGGCGGCTACGTACACCGTCAGCCTGACGAACCCGGCACAAACCGAGGTGACGCTCAAGATCGTCTACAGCGGCACCGCCGCCGACGGCACGGACTTCACCGGTGTCTACACCGTGAAGATCCCGGCTAACGCCACCAGCGCGACCTTCAACGTGGCGACGCTGGACGACAAGATCACCGAAGGCACCGAAAACTTCGTGGTCAAGATCGATTCGGCCACCGGTGGCAACTTCGAGCACCTGGCCGTCAGCGGCACCAACGGTAGCGTCAGCACCTCGATCATCGACAACGATGCGCCGCCGGTCCTCGACCTGGACGCCAACAACTCCAGCGGCAAAGCTGGTGCCGACTACCAGGTGACCTTCACCGAAGGCACCGCCGGCCCCGGCGTGTCCATCGGCGACACCGACCTGAAAATCACCGACCCGGACAGCACGATGCTGACCGGCGCCACCATCGTGCTGACCAACCGTCAGCCTGGCGATGCGCTGAACCTGGGCAACAGCGTCAATGGCATCAGCATCAACGCCAACAGCACCGACGGCAAGGTCGTCCTGACGCTGACGGGCAATGCGACGCTGGCCGACTACATGCAGCAGATCAAGAACATCAGCTTCATCAACAACAGCGAAGACCCGAGCACCGTGCCGCGCATCATCACCGTGACGGTGACCGACGGCAGCAACTACTCGAACACAGCGACCACCACCGTGAACGTGGTCGGGGTCAACGATGCGCCGGTGGCCACCGGTGGCGCGGTGACCGGTACCGAAGACACTTCGCTGGTCCTCGGCTGGTCGACGTTCGGTATCAGCGATGTGGACAGCGCCGCTTCCAGCCAGGGTGTGAAAATCACCGGGCTGCCGGGTGACGGCAAGTTGCAGTACCTGGACGGCGCAACCTGGAAGGATGTGGCCAACAACCAGACCTTCAGCAAGGCTGACATCGACGCTGGCAAACTGCGCTTTACCCCTGATGCCAACGAGTCCGGCGCCAACGGCAACCCGGCCGGCGTGGGCAATCAAAAGGCCGATTACGCGCAAATCAGCTTCCAGCCAACCGATGGCCAGGCGCTGGGCAATACCAGCACCGTGAAGATCGACATCACGCCAGTCGCCGACGCACCGAGCCTCAACGTGGCCGGCAACAACGTCACCTCCACCGGGCTGATCAAGGAAGTCTGGACCGGCCTGTCGGGCCTGGGCACCGATGGCAGCGGCGCGCCGTCCGGCACGCTCAAGTCGGTGATCGATGCCGCCGGCACGCCGAACAGCAGCACCAACGTGACCAACGTGCAGTCCGACAGCAACGTCAACCCGGGCACCGCGTCGAAAACCTCGGGCCTGATCTTCCTCGAAGCCGGCAAGACCTACACCTTCAGCGGCATAGGCGATGACAGCCTGCTGGTCACCATCGGCGGCAAGACCGCCGCGGCAACCACGTGGGGTGCGGGCGGCCAGTTGAACGGTTCGTTCACGCCGACCACCAGCGGCTACTACACCCTGGACATCTACCACCACAACCAGACTGGTCCGGGCAGCTACGACGTGAACCTGTCGGTCAACGGCAGCACGCCTGTGGACCTGAGCAGTGCCGGCGTGCCGCTGTACACCGGCGTGGCCGACCTGGCGAACGCGGGCGTGACCGTCTCCGACCTGCACGGCACCAACGGTGAAGGCTACTACGACGGTTACAAGCTCAACGAGGGCGCCGAAGGCACCAGCGTGCACCTGTCGAAGATCACCACCGCCCTGACCGACACCGACGGCTCCGAAAGCCTGAGCGTGAAGATCGGCGGCATCCCCGAAGGCAGCGTACTGAGCGACGGCGCCGGCCATACCGCGACCGTGGGCAGCAACGGCGAAGCCTCTGTTACCGGCTGGAACCTGGGCAGCCTGACCCTGACCCCTCCGACCTACTACCACGGCCAGTTCAACCTGACCGTGACCTCGACGTCTACCGAGGCCCTCGGCGGCTCGGCGGTCAGCACGGCGCAGATTCCTGTCACGGTGTATCCGGCCACGTACAACGCAGTCACCGCCACGTCTGGCAGCGACAACGTCACCGGCAGCGACGGCAACGACATCGTGGTCGCCGACATCGGCGGGCTGACCGTGGTGCCAGGGGTCAACTACAACATCGCCTTCATGGTCGACAGCTCGGGCAGCATGAGTTCGTCGTCTGTCACCGCCGCCAAGAACTCCTTGACCCAAGTGTTCAACACCCTCAAGCAGAGCCTGGGCAGTAACTCAGGGACTGTGAACATTTTCCTGGCGGACTTCGATAACCAGGTAAACAAGAACGTTGCGGTCAACCTCAACGATCCGAACGCGCTGACACTGCTCAAGAGCGTGCTCGACTCGATGGTGTCCGGCGGCAATACCAACTATGAAGACGTGTTCAAGACCACCGCAAACTTCTTCAACAGCACCCAGGCCCTGAGCAATACCGGCGCGAAGAACCTGACGTATTTCATCACCGACGGTGAGCCAACGCGCTACCAGTCCGGCGAAGAGACGAACCCAGTGTTGTACGGCACCGTCAAGCTCGACGACGTCCTGAGCGCGGCCAACTACACCGTTGGCAAGTACTACACCCAGACGATCGACAGCACACACAAATTCATCATCGAAGAAAATGGGGACATGTTCCTGTCGATCAAGAACGGCAAGAATTGGAATGAAAACTACGTCGGCACGGTGCATGCCGAGGGCAATGGCACGTTCGAGTTCTCCAACCAGGCCGGCGGCTGGTGGGGCGACTCCTCGGCAGCAGACGGCTCAACGGCCAGCTTCACCCTGCTCAAAGGTCTGAGCAACGTTGAAGCCATCGGCCTGAACAACGGCGTCACCCTGTCCGATCTCGCCCCCTACGACTCCGATGGCAAGCCACAAACCAACATCGACCCGAGCAACCTGGCCAACTCCATCATCGGCCACACCGAAGCGACCCTGCCGGGTGCCGATACGGTCAACGGCGGTGCAGGCAACGACATCCTGTTCGGCGACCTGGTTAGCTTCAACGGCATTGCCGGCGAGGGCTACCAGGCCATCCAGGCCTTCGTCGCCCAACAGAGCGGCGTGGACGTCAGCAAGGTCACCACCAGCAACGTGCACCAGTACATCACCGAGCACTACACCGCGTTCGATGTGTCCGGTGCCCACGATGGCAACGACACCCTGCTGGGCGGCGCCGGCAACGACATCATTTTCGGCCAGGGCGGCAACGACACGCTCAACGGTGGCAAGGGTAATGACGTCCTGCTGGGTGGCACGGGTAACGACACACTGATCGGCGGCCAGGGCAATGACACCCTGATCGGCGGCCTGGGGGGCGATACCTTTGTCTGGAAGTCCGGCGACACCGGCACCGACGTGATCAAGGACTTCAAGGCCAGCGAAGGCGACCGGATCGACCTGCGGGACCTGTTGCAGGGTGAAAGCGGCAGCACCATCGACCACTTCCTGAAAATCAGCACGGTCGATGGCGTGTCGTCGCTGCAGGTCAGCACCACCGGCCAGTTCAATGGGGCCAACGGTGCCGCAGCGGCGCCGGACGTGACGATCAAGCTCGAAGGCAACAACTGGTCGAACGTGAATCTGAACTCGTTGATCGCCGGCAGTGACCCGACCATCAAGGTCGATCACAACAACAGCTGAACCTGACACAAAACCCGTGGCCAGAGATTGTTCCCACTGAGACGCGCAGCGGCCCTGTTTTTTGGGGCTGCTTCGCAGCCCAGCGGGAGCAAGCTCCCTCGCCACGGGATAAGTGTTCATACTCCTCTGCAGTTTGGCCTATGCTGCCCAGCATGACGCCGCTTCATACATGAGGGATGCCCGATGTTTTATGTGCAACGCGATGCACAAGGCCTGCTGGTGCGCGTAGAAGCCACCGCTTACGCCGAGGCCACCGAGACCTTGCCGGCCGACAACCACGAGATCCAGGACTGGTTCGCCAACCAGGCAGTGGAAAACAGCCTCAAGCAACTCAAGCAGAGCGACCTGGAGATGATCCGGGTACTCGATGACTTGATCCAGGTGCTGACCAGCAAAGGCGTCATCCGCGTCACCGACCTGCCACCGGCGGCCCAGGCCAAGCTGATGGACCGCACCCAGGCCCGGGAAGCATTGGGCGGGTTAAGCCGATTGATCGATGATGATGAGAAGGGGTTGATCTAGCCTGCCGCCCGGGCTGACACCATTCCAGCCAGTACACAGCACCCTGTGGCGAGGGAGCTTGCTCCCGCTGGCCTGCGAAGCAGGCCTCTGCATATCTCCAGGTGGACCCCATTGCCCGGTTTTGCGACTGCTGCGCAGCCGAGCGGGAGCAAGCTCCCTCGCCACAGGGTTTTGGGTTGTCTGGGCGGACGCCATCGCGAGCAAGCTCGCTCCCACAGTTGATCGGTGTTGATCTCCGTATTTCGGTTCGAAACAGAGCCAGTGTGGGAGCGAGCTTGCTCGCGATGAGGCCGGCAAGCCCAGCATCCATGTGACTGAACCACCGCTATCGCGAGCAGGCTCGCCCCCACAGCGTTTAGCGTTGATCAATCTGTGCCGTGATGGCTGGGAAGCTTTTGTGGCGAGGGAGCTTGCTCCCTCGCCACAGGACCGTGCCGTTCCCAAACCCCTTGTGGGTATCCAACATCACCGCAAACTGATCCTCCGCCATCGCGAGCAAGCTCGCTCCCACAATTGGATCGGGGCACGGCCGGAGAGACAGGTCGGCTGTCAGGCCGCCTCGCGAGCAAGCTTTGCTCCCACTGATCTGAAGGGTGTACGGCCGGGAGAGCCAGGTCGGCTCTAAGGCCGCCTCGCTTCGGCTTTTGATCTGGGGGCCCCGTTAACCACGATGGCCGAACGCAGGCATTGCGCAGTGGGCATCCCGGCATGGATGCCGGGATAGCCGCGCTGGACCATGGATGGTCCTTCGCGGCGGGCCCACGGAGCAATGCCTGCGTTCGGGCACACCGAGCCTAGGCGAGGCGCCGAGTGGTGGGGCAAGACCTTTTGGTTACTTTTGAGGCGTTTGCCAAAAGTGACTCGCCGTAAGGGCGAAACCGCCAGCCGCCGTTACCGCAGCAATGGATATGTACTCGGTCAGAAGAGCACAGGCCGGCTACCAGGCCGCCTCATCAACAAAGCCTCAGCCCCACCGCCGAGGCTCTCCAACCAACTGCCCCTGCACCCCAAACAACCCCATCTCCCGAATCACCGCCAGCTCCCCCTCCGTCTCAACCCGCTCAGCAATCAACGGCAAATCAATACTGTGAGCCGCACGCTGAATGGCCTCGATGAACAAGCGCTTGTCGCTCTCCTGATCAATGGCACGGATATAACTGCCATCGATCTTCAGATAAGCCAACCCCAACCGCGACAAGTTGCCAATCATGCTGAACCGCCCACCAAAACGCTGCAGGCTCAGGGAAAAACCAAGCTCACGCAGATGCCGAGTCAACTGCTCCAGTACCGCTTGCTCCGGCAGTTGCTCTTCACCAATCTCCAGGGTCAAGCGCGGCCCAAGGTTGGAATGCGCCCGCAGGATCTCAAAGACCTTATTCAACGCCTGCGGATCGGCCAAGGTCGCCGAGGACAGGTTCAACGCCAGGGATTGTTCATGCCCGGCCATTTGCTTGAGCACCTGTTCGAGCATCAAGCGGTCCAGGCGCGCGGTCCAGCCAAAGCGTTCCAACCAAGGCAGGAAGCGCCCGGCGGGGATGGTCTGGCCCTGCTCGTCCAACAGCCGCGACAGCACTTTGTAATGCAGCACCACCTGGGTGTCCTGGGCAGCCACCACCGGCTGGAAGTACAACTCGAAGCGCTGATGACTCAAAGCCTGGTCGAGCAACGTGTGCCAGGCATGGTGATCGTCGCCGACGCTCGCCGAGGCACTGTGGTCCAGGCAGGCCCACCCCGGTTCGCCCTGGCTTTCGGCCTGGGCCAGGGCCTGGTCGCCGAGCTGGAGCACCGCTTGCGGCGAGTCGCCATGGACGAACGGCGCCAGCCCAATGGAGGCTACCGACGCCACGTCCGTCGCGCCGGTGGCGTGCAGGCTCGCCAACGCGGCTTCAAGGTTCTGCGCCAGTTGCAATGCTTCCTCACGCACCAGCCCGGGTGCCAGCACCGCGAACTCGCCGCCGCGAATACGCGTGACCAGGTTGAGGGTTTCCGGATAGCGGGCGCACTCACGCTGCAATTGCTCGCCCACGGCCTTAAGCAACTGGTCGGTGCGCTGCCCGCCCAGCCGCTGGTTCAAACCGGCCAGGTCCTTGACCCGCAGCAACAGCAGATAACCGGAACTGGCCTGCTCCGGGTTACTCACCCGGGCATTGAGCTGCATTTCGAAATAACGCCGGTTGGCCAGGCCCGTGAGGTTGTCCTGGTAGGACTCGACCCGCAGTTTCTCGCTGCGTTCGGCCTGCTCCTGGAACAGCGCCTTGAGCTTCTCGACCATCTGGTTCATCGCCTGCACCACGCGACGCAATTCAGGGGTACGCGGCAATTCCGGCAGGCTCAAGAACTCACGACGGGCAATAGCATGGGATTGGTGCACCATGTAATCCAGCGGCTTGAGCTGGCGACGCAGCAGCAAGGCCCCCAGCACCGCGCTCACGGCGCCACACAGCAACAGCCAGCCCAGGCTGCCCAAGGCGCTCTGCCACAGCTTGGCGAGGGCGAACATCGGGTGGCTGATCACCTCGACCCGCGCCGCCTGCTCCCAGCCGCGGCTGACGATGGCATCGCCACCGGCCGGTTCCAGGCCGATCAGCTTGACGAACCATTGCGGCACGCTGCCGGCGTCCGGCGTGCCGGTGCGCTCGACCAGGGTCTTGTCGGTGGCCACGTCGACCACGCGGATGGTCGCGTAGTAGCCGCTGTCGAAGATCGAGCTGACCATCAACTCCACCATCGCCGGGTCGTCGATGTTCGGGGTCAACGACAGCGCCAGCGCCGTGGCCGCGTCCTGGGCGTGGGAGCGCAACTGGTTGACGTACTGGGCCCGCGAGCTCTCCAGGCTGACCATGAAGCTGCCGCTGAAGGCAACCACCAGGAACAGACAGATAGCGATCAACAGCTGTTTGAACAAGGACATCTGAGCGCGCGCTCCTAGTTAGTCGTCTCGACCGGGAAACCTTCGGCCTGCATTTTTTTCAACACATCCTGCCACCGGGACAGGCGCTTGGTGTCACCCACTTTCTTGTTGCCCTTGGCGCCCGGCAGCCACAGCCCTTCGGCATTGAAAGAGTAGACCGGGAGCAAGTCGGTTCGCTGGCTGGCCGGCTGGATACCGTCGATCAGGCTGTCGAGTACCAGTGGCATCGCCTCGGGCGTGGCGTAATAGGTGAGCACCATGTGCGCACGGTTCTGCCGCAAGGCCTTGACGTAGGTGATGCGCAGCTTGTCACTGGACACCCCGAGATGGCGCAGGCTGAAATACTTGGCGATGGCGTAGTCTTCGCAATCGCCGGCGCCCTTCCATAAAGCCTGGATCGGCGTTTCCCAATAATCGACTTCACGCCACAGGTCGATATCTTCCACGTAGCGCACCTGTTTGTTGAAAAACAGGTTCACCACCTTGAGCTGTTCCAGTTCCGGGATCTGTTTCTGGGTCGCCAGCAATTGCTGCCACGCGTCGATCCGTTGCTGCCCTTCGCCCAAGGGGCCATATAACGCTTGCGCCCGCCGGCTGATCTGCGCAAAGTCCCAGTCGGCCCGCAGACCGCCCAGCATCAGGCCGGCCAGCAACAATGCCGAACACAGCCAGCGCAAGGACCTGAGGACAGGGATCGGTGCAGCCAAGGGAAATACGTCCGATAAGGGTCGTTGGAAATTCGTTGGATGGTGACGCCTGGCCCACTAAAAGACAATGGCAAGGTGCAATCACCGCAGGCAGACTAAACTTTAGTTCAGGAACCTCCGGTCGAGAGATTTTGACGGCTCGCTCACCTGTAACTAACGTGTGCCTGGATCCAATTTCTACTACCAATCAGGGTGCGTTGTCGTGACACAGAAGCCCAAACCGCTAAGCACTATCCAGATCAACGGCCCCATCCCCGCAGATCAGGCACGTTCGATCATCGAAAGCTCCCTGCGCGAGGCCATTCTCGACGGACGCCTGCCCAGTGGCACCGCCCTGCGCCAGCAGGAGCTGGCCGACCTGTTCGGCGTAAGCCGTATGCCGGTCCGAGAAGCGTTGCGCCAGCTTGAGGCACAGTCATTGCTCAGTGTGGTCCAGCACAAAGGTGCCGTGGTGGCCCCGCTGATTACCAGCAATGCAGTCGAGACCTACGCCTTACGCGCAGTCTTGGAAGCATTCGCCTTGCGCTTGTCCATTCCCCTGCTCGATGGTAACGACCTGGCACTGGCAGCCCAGTACATCGAACAGCTGGAAGTACAAACCGAATACGCCGAAATTGCCAAGCTCAATCGGCTGTTCCATATGTCGCTTTACCACAAGGCGCCCAACAACAAGCTGCTGGACCTGATCGAGCACGAACTCAATGAGGAAGAGCGCTTCTTGCGCTTTCATCTCTCGTCCATGGGGCTGGGCAAACTGACCCAGGACGATCACCGCGCCATTCTCGCCGCAGCGGTGGCCAGGGATATCGATAAAGCGGTCGCCCTGCTGGAGCAGCATCTGGAAAAGGCCTCCATCACCATGCGCCGGTACCTGGAACAGCCGTCGAAGCCTTGATCTCACGTCGGCGCTCGGTCCGGCGTAAAAATTTCTTACATATCCTTCCGATTCACTTGCCGCCAGCGCGGCACGGCCTCGCCGTGGCCGCGACTCGTCGCCCCATCAGTTCAATGGCACTGCCATCGATTTGGGCTCACTCTTGCGCTTGTCGATTCAAAACAGACCTGAAGAAGTCAACGCCTGGCTAAGGCCAGACGAATCGAAGCCAATACGCAAGGAGCGTCGTCCAACCGGCGGGATGATCGGAAGTCCGACCGACGTCCTGCCCATAACATAAAACTTCTTAACTCCCCGATCCCTGAAGTGCTCCGAGTGAGGCATTCACTCGAACTATTCGATTCTGATCTCGCTAAATCGGAAGGAGCCTCTTCGCGCCAATAAAACTTATATAAAAAGTTTTAAAGAGCCTCTTCACGCCCAATAAAAATCCAACTTTAAATAATTAAAAAAACACTTGCCGCTTACTTGTTACCTGTATTAATTTTTTATTCGCCGCGTTACTGGCGGCCCTTTCGACTCGCACCAAGCACAGCAAATACAGGCATAAGAAGCCGACATAACGATTAAAAGAGAATACTTAAGCCACTTTGGCAATTCATGGATTCCGGTTCAGGCACCCGCTCGCCCTAATTAAATAACGAGCCGCCTTCCGGACAAAACATCATTGATGAGGACGTTCCAATGCAGCCATCCAAAGAACAACTATCTCTGAAAAAGCAGGAACTTGGTCAACACCCGGTTTTTTCCGAGATTACATCAATCGATCTGTTACGCCGTTTTATGGAAAGCCATGTCTTTGCCGTCTGGGACTTCATGTCGCTGACCAAGCGACTGCAACGCGAACTCACCTGTGTCCAGCTGCCTTGGCTGCCGCCAGCCGATCCCCACGCGGCCCGCTTGATCAATGAGATCGTGCTGGGGGAGGAGTCGGATGACCGCCCTGGCGCCGGCTATTGCAGCCATTTCGAACTGTACCTGGACGCCATGCGGGAAATCGGCGCCGATACCCGCGCAATCGAGCAGTTCATCACCCTGCAGCAGGAAGGCGTCAGCCCAGAGACCGCGCTGGACAGTGTCGAAGTCGAGCCGGCGGCGGCGCGGTTCGTCCGCCAGACCCTGCACACCGCCTTGCACGCCCCGGCCCACAGCGTGGCCGCCGCGTTTGTACATGGTCGCGAGAGTGTCATCCCGCAGATGTTCCAGCGCATGCTCGACGCCTGGGGCATTGGCCTGGACCAGGCACCGACCTTTCGTTACTACCTGCAACGGCACATCGAAGTCGATTCCGAAGACCACGGGCCGGCGGCGGAAAAACTCTTGGCGCGGCTGATCGATGGCGACCCGCAGCGCGAAACCGAGGTCCTGGCCGCCGCGCTCGCCGCCGTCCACAGCCGCGCGGCCTTGTGGGACGGCCTGCGCCAGAGCATGGCCCAACCGGTTGCACAGGTGACGCCATGAACGCCGTCGAATACCAATCCTTCGCCGACGCCTGGGAAAGCCGCGCCACCATCCGTACCCGGCCACGGCGCCGGGTCGAAGACGACGACAAACTGATCTTCCCCATGAGCCGCCAGCCGCTGGTGCACAGCCAGACCTTCCTCAGCCACTGTCCGCAGTTGCGCGACTTCGTGCTGGTGCAGAGCCTCTACAAGTTCATCAACGACGTGGTGATTTTCGAGACCGAACTGGTGGACCACACCGCCCGGCGCATCGCCAAGAACCGCTTCGGCATTGAATTCCCGTTCGCCTGCCGCTACGACGCGATGACCGTGGTGGTGGACGAGGATTACCACGCACTGGTGGCGATGGACTTCATGCAACAGACCATCGACATGACCGGCATCGATCCCATCCCGTTGCCTGGGCAGATCGAACTCAGCCGCGCCATACCGGCGACCCTGACCCGGGCGCCGGAGCATTTGCTCAGCGCCGTGGAGCTGATCTGCATCGCCATTGCCGAGAACACTGTGACCAACGAAGTGGCCGCCTTCGCCCGGGACGATTCGGTCAAGGCCTCGATCAAGGGACTGATGGCCGATCACTTGCTCGACGAGGGCCGGCACTCCGGTTTCTGGACGCGACTGGTGCAGATCTACTGGCGCACCGCCCCCGAAGAGGACCGCTCGGCGATCGCGTGCCTGATGCCCGGTTTCATCGCCCAGTACCTGGCGAGCGACCTGCAGCAAGCGTTCGATTTCGAGCTGATCGCGCACCTGCCCGTCGACGAATCGGTACGCCAATCACTGCGTGAAGACGCCAGTGCGCTGGCGTATCCGATCAATCGTTTTCACCCGTTGGTGGGCAATATCACGCGTTTTTTCCGCGGCAGCTCGATGCTCGCGTCCCCCTGCGTACGCGACGCCCTCGCTGATTACCTGACCCCATGAGGACCTTTCGATGAGACGCCTCGACATTGCAGTGCCTGGCACCAGCCAGGCCATGACCGAACTGGCCCGGGAACTGGAACTGCACGGCCACGGTGTAGTGGACCTCCAATCGCCGGTCGACCTGTTGATCGACGACGGGACGACACCGCGAGCCATTGAAGCCCGTTCATGCCTCCAGATCCGCGTGGCGCTACGCACGCTGCCCGGCGAGGCATTGCCGCAACCGGTGCTGGTTTTTCGCGACGGCGCGCAGCGGCTGTTGTGCCAGGACGTGATCGCGCCGCAACGCGATGGCAATGGTCAGTCCTTGCGCCTGCGTACGTTGGCAACAGTGGTCGAAACCGGCGCACGGCTGGTCAGTCAGTTCTCCCGGGACGAAAACTGCTTCGATCACTGGCCGACAGTACACGCTGACGCTATCGACCAGCCCCAGCTCGGGCTCGATGCGCTGGAGCCGCTGGCCTTCGAGCACGGCCTCAATCGGCCGCCGGTGCCCTGGCTGCTGGCCGCCGCCGACGTACCGGTGATGCACAGCATCGAACAGCGTCTGCTCGATGACGCGACGCAACCCGCCCTGTGGGTCGATGGGCAATTGATCGACTACAAATCCTTGCGCCGCCTGGCGCTGAGGTTGCAGCAACCGATGCTGGAAATACTGCACCGAGCAGAACATGGGAAAGGAGCTGTTGGAGAACCTGTGGGAGCAAGGCTTGCCCGCGATGAAGACACCGATGCTCTCAAACAAACCGCGTCATCGTACATCGGGGGCAAGCCTTCCTCCCACAGGCCTTCCTCCCACAAGGTGATCGCTGTGTGCCTGCCCAAGTCCGCACACCTGTACGCGGCGATCCTGGCGGTGCTGGGTTGCGGGGCGGTGTACCTGCCGCTGGACCCGCAGCACCCGGCGCAACGTCGGCGCTTTATCCTGGAAAATGCCCAGGCGGACCTGTTGCTGCACGACGGCGACAGCGACCTCGGCGACCTCTCGCTGCCAACGCTGAATGTCCACCAACTGCCAGCGCCCAAGCCCGGCATCCCGGCTTCGCTGATCCGTCGTACGCTGGACGGCGACGAACCGGCCGTGGCGATCTACACCTCCGGCACCACCGGCCAGCCCAAAGGCGTGTTGCTCAGCCATCGCAACCTCAGCCATTTCTGTGCCTGGTACGGCGACTACGTCGGGCTGCGGCGCGACAGCCGGGCGTTGCAGTTTTCCACCATCAACTTTGACGCGTCGCTGCTGGATATCCTGCCGACCTTCATCCACGGCGCCTTGCTGGTGGTGCCCAGCGAAGACCAACGCCGTGATCCGCAGCAATTGGTCGCGTTGATTCACCAGCAGCACGTCAGCCACGCCTTCCTGCCCCCCGCTCTGCTGAGCGTCATGCCCCTGGATGCACCGCTGGGCCTGGCGCACCTGATCACCGGGGGCGATGTCTGCGAGCCGTTCGTGATCGAACAGCTCGCGCCGCAATGCCGGTTCCACAACATCTACGGCCCGACTGAAACTACGGTGCTGGCGACTACGCGGCAATTCGGCGTCGGCGACAACAACCGCAACCTCGGCGTGCCCATCGCCAATGGCCGGGTGCTGATCCTGGACGAACAGTTGCAACCGGTGCCCCAAGGTGTCCCCGGCGAGTTATACATCGCCGGGCCGGGCGTCGGCCTGGGCTATCTGAACGATCCGACGCTGACCGCGACGCGTTACCTCGACCTGACGCTGCCCACCGGGCAAACGCTGCGGGCCTATCGCACCGGCGACATCGGCCAGTGGACCGACAGCGGCATCGAACTGTGTGGCCGCCGCGATAACCAGGTGAAGATCCGCGGTTTTCGGGTCGAACCCGAGGAGATCGAGCACTGCCTGCGCGATAGCCAGTTGTTTCGCCAGGTAGCGGTGGGAGTCGATGAACGGCGGCGGATCCTGGCGTTCCTGGTTCACCCCGAACAAACGCACCCCGGCGCCGCCCTCCAGGCGTTGCGCGAGCATGTGCAAAACAGCTTGCCCAGCTACATGCACCCGGCGGCCTATGTCGAATTGCCCAGCCTGCCCTACACCAGCAACGGCAAGGTCGATCGCCGGGCATTGCTCGCCATGGCGGTGCAGGTGCACGTGGACGACCAACGCCGGCAGCCGCAAAATGCCCTGGAGACACAGCTGCAGCAACTGTGGGCCGAGCTGCTTGAACTGCCGGTCAACGATATCGCCACCGACGAAAGCTTCTTCAACCTCGGCGGGCACTCGATCCTGCTGTCGCGACTGTTGCTGAGCATCCGCCAGACATTCGGCCGCAGCCTGTCGATCAACCGCTTCATCGAGGCGCCGACGCTGATGACCTTGGCGAAGTTGCTCGACGACCCGGAGCACAGCGGCGCATCGGTCCTCAGCCCCCAGGCCTTCATCGATGCCGAGGCGGAGCTCAACCTTGATCCGCTGCCCATCAGCCAATGCGGCGATGTGCACAAGGTGCTGGTGACCGGCGCCAACAGCTTTCTCGGCGTGCACATCGTCGAGGCGCTGCTGGCCTGGGGCGCCACCGAAGTCGCGTGCCTGGTGCGCGCCAGCGCTGAGCACAGCGCGGCCGAGCGTTTCTCCCAGGCCCTGCGGGACAATCACCTGACCCACCTGGACCTGGACCGCGTCAGCGTCTATGCCGCCGACATCACCCAACCGCAATTGGGTTTGCCCGACGATGTCTACGCCCGCATCGACCGCACCTTCGGCGCGCTGGTGCACAACGCGGCCCACGTCAACCATGTGCTCGACTACGAGTCCCTGGCGCGGGATAACGTGGAGCCGATTTTCGAGTGCCTGCGCCTGTGTGAAGGACGTAGCAAGAAAATCTTCAACTTCGTCTCCACGTTGTCCGCCTCCAGTGCCCTGGATGCCGATGGCCAGGTGCTGGAACAGCCTGCCGCCGAGACGCCGCCGATCTACATCAAGAACGGCTACAACCTGTCCAAATGGGTCGGCGAACGGATCCTGCAACGGGCCCGTGATCGCGGGGTTTGGGTCAATCTGTTCCGCCCCGGCAACATCAGCTTCAACAGCCTGACCGGGGTCTGCCAGCCCCATAAAAATCGGCTGATGCTGATGCTCAAGGGCTCGATCCAGCTCGGCCAGGTGCCGGACCTGTCCCTCAATTTCGACCTGATGCCGGTGGATTTCCTGGCCCGCTTTATCGCCTTCCACGCCAGCCGCTACCAGCCCACCCAAGCGGTGTTCAACCTGCACAACCCGCAGCCGTTGAGCTGGGACGCTTATGTGGCGTCGTTCCGCGACAGCGGCCGGGAGTTTTCCCTGGTGAGCGTCGCCGAGTGGCAACGGCAACTGGCTCGGGTCGATGCCGACAATGCGTTGTTTGGCGTGCTGGGTTTCTACCTCAACGGCTTCGAGGAAGACATCGGCGACATCTCGCTGATCAGCCACGACAACGCCCGCGCCGGCGTGCGGCAGATGGGCGCCAGCTACCCGGAAAAATCCCCGGCCCTACTGCGGCGCGGCGCCGATTACCTCAAGGCCATCGACTTCATCTGAAACACCCTCAACCCAAAGCAAGGAGCAAGACCATGAGTGCATTTCAACCCGACACCCTGATCAAAAACCCCCACGCCTGCCACGTCGAAACATCGGTGGAGGTCGCGGCTGACGCGGCACGCGTCTGGAACATCGTGGGTAATTTTGGCGGCTTCGATCAATTCATCCCGGCACTGGAGCACATCGAAATGACCGGCAAGGGCGTGAGGTCCCTGCGCAAGAAATTCTTCCGCGATGGGCAGAACCTGGTGGTGGAACAGCTCAACAGCCGTGACGACCAGGCCATGCACATGACCTGGACGCTGATCTACAACACCCTGGGCATCGACAACCTGTGGGCAGCCATGCGCGTCGAACCCCTGGCGGACAATCGCTGCCGCGCCACCTGGACCATCATCGCCGACCACACCGACGCCCATACACCGTCGGGTTTCAGGGATTTCCTCCAGGGCTTCGCCGATGAGGCGATGGGGAATGTGCAGGGGATGTTCAAGTAAGCGGCAATGCCCTGTGGGAGCGGGCTTGCTCGCGAAAGCGGTGGGTCAGTTTGCAGTAATTTGACTGGACTGCCGCCATCGCGAGCAAGCTCGCTCCCACACTGAGCTGGAGTGAACCCAAGATTCAGGCTCACCAACCATCCCCTGTGGAAGCAGATGCGAAACCCAGGTCCACCGCCAGTCCCCTGTGGGAGCAAGCTTGCTCGCGATGGCGGTGGACCATTCAACCCAGCACCCGTGGCGAGGGAGCTTGCTCCCGCTGGCCTGCGCAGCAGGCCCCAGCATGCTTGCAGGCAGACCGCGTTGGTTGGCTTTACGACTGCTGCGCAGCCGAGCGGGAGCAAGCTCCCTCGCCACAGGGGAATGGGTCGGCTTGCGACTGGGGGTCAGATCTTGAAGCTGTCCACCAGTTGCTTCAGTCGATTGGCCTGCTGGGACAAGGCATCGCAATCCTTCAGGGTTTCATTGAGGTTGGCCACGCTTTGCTGGTTCAGCAGGTTGATGTGGCTGACGTCCATGTTGAGGGTTTCGACCACGGCGGTCTGTTCTTCGGTCGCCGCGGCCACCGACTGGTTCATGCCGTCGATCTCGCCGATGCGCTGCGTCACGCTGACCAGTCGCAGACCGGCCTGGTTGGCCACTTCCACGCTTTCTTCGCTGGAGGTCTGGCTGGCGTTCATCGTGGTCACCGCTTCACGGGAGCCGACTTGCAGCGAGGTGATCATCTTGTGGATTTCTTCCGCCGACTCCTGGGTGCGGTGCGCCAGGTTGCGCACTTCATCGGCCACCACCGCAAACCCGCGTCCGGCTTCACCGGCACGGGCCGCTTCGATGGCCGCGTTCAGGGCCAACAAGTTGGTTTGCTGGGAGATGCCTTTGATCACGTCCAGGATGTGCCCGATGTTGTCGGTGCTGGCGTTCAGGGTTTCGATCTGGGTGCACGAGAGGCTGATCTTCTGCGACAGCTCGGTCATGGCCTGGATGGTTTTTTCCACCACCTGGCGACCGTCATCGGCCTGTTCGCTGGCACCGCTGGCCTGTTGCGAGGCATCGGCGGCATTACGAGCGATTTCCTGGGTCGCGGCGCCCAACTGATTGATGGCCGCGGCCACACTGTTGGTGCGGGCGCTTTGTTCATCTGAGCCGACGAGCGAAGCGTTGGACGAGGTCATCACCCGCTGCGACAGGTCATGCACTTGGCGGGTGGCGGAAGACACTTCCGAGATCGACGCGTGAATCCGCTCTACGAACTGGTTGAACGAACCGCCCAACACGGCGAATTCGTCCTTGCCCTGTACGACCAGGCGCCGGGTCAGGTCACCTTCGCCCTGGGCGATGTCCTGCATGGCGCGGCCCATGGTGGTCAATGGACGCATCAACACCTGGATCAGCATGCTCAGCAGCAAGGCAATGGCCGCCACCGCGACGAACATCGCAATCAGCGCAGACGTACGGAACTGGCTCAGCGGCGCGTAGGCTTTTGCCTTGTCGATCGACAGACCGATGTACCACTCGGCATTCGGCAGGCCGGTAACCGGGGTGAACGAAAGAATACGATCCTGCCCGTTCAGCTCAACCTCCTGGATCCCCTTGCCAATGCGCACCGGGGTGCCGGGGTAGATGTCCTTGAGGTTCTTCATCACGTGGTCTTTATCCGGGCTGACGATCACCTGACCGTCGCCGCTGACCAGAAACGCATGGCCGATACCACCGAAGTCCACGGAGTTGATGATTTTCACCAGGGTTTCCAGGCTCAGGTCGCCGCCCACCACGCCGAGCAGTTCGCCGTTGTGCTTCACCGGCAGGGCAACGGTCACCACCAGGCCACCCACCGCCGCCAGGTAAGGCGGAGTCAGCATGGTTTTATCGGCGGTCACCGCCTGTTTGTACCAGGGGCGCTGACGCGGGTCGTAGCCGTCAGGCATTTTGGCGTCAGGGCGTTGGGTGAAGACACCGTTGGCCTGGCCCACATAAGTGAACTGGAAGTTCGACGTCAGCGCCGGCTGATCGACCAGCCCCGGCAGATCGGCAGCTGCACCCTGATGCGCGATGTTTTGCGCCAGGTTTTCCAACACCAGTATCCGCCCACTCATCCAGTTCTGGATGCTGCTGGCCGTCAGGTCGCCGGATTGCTCGATGGACGACTCAAGGCTGCTGCCAATGGTGTTGCGCTGTAAATAATCGTTGTAGAGCGTGAACAGGGCAAAAGCCAGGACCACTACACCAGAGGCGGCCAGAAGGATTTTGTGGCTGAACTTTAGATTCATCGATGGGCTTCTTATGCAAAGAGTGGGGTTGCATTCCAGTTGCAATATTTTCATGTAAAAACAGGAGCAGGCTTTTTGCCATGCTCCAGTTTGGTGCACGCTTATCACTCTGTCGGCAAGGGCTTGGAAAAAATGAGGGGTTACAGGGAATTGGCCGACAGGGGGTAGAAGTACGGGCGCGGGAACCTTCAGTGGGCGGTGAACGGTGGTTGCAAATTCCCCGGGCGATGATGACAATGCGACCTATTATCATTTGTAACATCCAGGCCGTCGCGTCCATGTCATCTCCCGAGTTTGCAGTAAAGGCGCTCTACAGCCAGCATCACGGCTGGCTCAATACGTGGCTGCGCACCCGGCTGGGCAATGCCGCTGATGCGGCGGACCTGGCCCAGGACACCTTCATGCGCCTGTTGCAGCGTAGCGAACGCCTGGAGCTTCGGGCCCCACGCGCCTTTTTGCGCACCATTGCCCAAGGCCTGGTGATCGACCATTGGCGGCGAGCGGAAATCGAACACGCCTACCTCCAAACCATAGCTCACCTGCCAGAAGCCGAAACCCCGGGGGCCGAAGCCCAGGCGTTGATCCTCGAACTGCTCGAAGCCATTGCCAGAATGCTCGAAGGCCTCAAGCCGAAAGTGCGCCGGGCCTTTCTGTTAGCCCAGTGCGAAGGCCTGACGTACAAGCAGATTGCCGAGCAGATGGGCATCTCGTTGCGCTCGGTGGAGCGCTACGTCGCCGATGCGTTGTATCACTGCTATGTATTGCGCTATGAAAGTTGAGTCGGTGGAACACTTGCAGAGCCGCCGCAACGGCCCGTCGCAACAGGTGGTCAGGCAGGCGATCAACTGGCTGCTGCGCCTGCGCAACCACACCACCCACCCCACACTGCGCCAACAGTGCGACACCTGGCGCGCCGCCCACCCTGAACACGAACTGGCCTGGCAACGGGTGCAATCGCTGCACAGCGAATTGACCTCGAACCTGCGGGCCGTGCCCGGTGCCCACATCGCCCTGGACACCCTGGAAAACAGTGCCCAGCGCCTCAGTCGTCGCCAGGCCCTGAAGTTGCTCTCGGGCGTTGCCGTGGTGGGCGGCGCGGCATGGCTGGGCAAGGACCTGGGCTGGCAGGCGTGGAATGCCGATTTCGCCACCGCCACCGGTGAACGTCGGGGGTTCCAGTTGCCGGACGGCACGCGGCTCGAGCTCAATACCCACAGCGCGGCCGACTTGGACTTCAGTCCCCGGCAGCGCCTGATTACCCTGGCCCGCGGCGAAATCATGGTCACCTGTGGCCGCGACCCGGGGCGGCCGCTGCTGGTGAAAAGCAGGCATGGTCTGTTCGAGGGGCTGGAGGGGCGCTTCGTCGTGCGCCAGCACAGCGACTGCACGCGCTTGAGCGTCACCAGCGGCCGAGTCGTCATCCGTTCGCACCCCAACAGCGATGGCTCGCCCATCCAGGTCGAGGCCGGGCAAAGCTACCTGGTCAGCTCATCGACAGCGACCCTGGCGCCGCCCCTGGACATGGACGCAGGCGCCTGGGCCGACGGCTTGATCGTCACCCGCAACATGCGCCTGGAAGATTTCCTCAATGAAGTAGGCCGCTACCGCCCGGGCTATCTGCACTGCGCGGCGTCGATTGCCGACCTGCGCTTGTCGGGGGTGTTCCGCTTGGAGGACACCGACAAATTGCTCGCCGTCCTGCCCCGCACGCTCCCGGTCCAGCTGCGCTATCGAACCCGTTGGTGGATCACGGTGGAACGCCTGGCTTGATTTTTTTTGGCGGGTTTCAGGCCGGCGTCCGGCTAGGACAGTAAGCAACCCTTATCTGCCTTCAGCGACTCCAACGGAACCTACAATGACTGAGCGCGTACTTCTCAAGAACCCCTTCGGCTTCTCTTCGCAACCAGGCCTGTTACGCCAGGCGATTCATGCCGCGCTGTTCTCCACGGCGCTGGGGGTCAGCGTCGCGCCGATGCTCGCGGTGGCCGCGCAAAACGTCGTGACCGCCAGCCGGCAGAGCTACAACATCCCCCCCGGTCCATTGAGCGATGTGCTGAACCAGTTCGCCCGCCAGGCCGGGATCACCCTGGCCAGCACGCCGGCGCAAACCGGCGGCGTCCAGTCCCCGGGGCTCAAGGGTGAGTATTCGCCCGACCAGGCCCTGAACCAGTTGCTCAGCGGGTCGGGAATGGTCGCCGTCAGCCAGGATGGCAGCAGCTACGTGCTGCACACCGAGACCGCTGGCAGCACGCTGGAATTACCGACCACCGACATCAAGGGCTTCGCCCTGGGTAACGCCTTGGGCAGCATGGAAGGCTACAACGCCACCCACAGCCAGGTCGCCACCAAGACCAGTACCGCCCTGCGCGAAACCTCCCAGAGCGTGTCGGTGGTGACCCGCGAACAAATGGACGACCAGGGCGCGCAGACCGTGTCCCAGGCCATGCGCTACACCCCCGGCGTGCTGACCAACCCCTACGGCGCCACCCACCGCTACGACTACGTGGCGATGCGCGGTTTCAACGACGGCTCGGTGGATAACATCTACCTCGACGGCCTCAAGTCCATGGGCGACAGCGGCACGTACAGCTCCATGCAGGTCGATCCGTATTTCCTCGAGCGGGTCGATATCCTCAAGGGCCCGTCCTCGGTGCTCTACGGTCGCAGCTCGCCCGGCGGCCTGGTGGCGCTGACCAGCAAGAAGCCGCTGTACGAGGCCTATCATCAGATCCAGGCCACGGTCGGTACCCAAGGCCAACGCGGCATGGGCTTCGACTTCAGCGGCCCGGTGGATGACGACAAACGCATCACCTATCGCCTGATCGGCCTGGCGGACAGCTCCGACACCCAGTTCGACCACAACAAGGAAAAGCGCTTCGCCCTCGCGCCCACGGTGAACATCGACTTCAGCGAAGACACCTCGCTGACGCTCCAGGCCTACCTGCAGCATGACCCCGACGGCGGCTACCACGGCGGCATGCCGGCCGCCGGCACCTTGCACCAGCGCAACGGCCGACGAATTTCCGAGCACTTTTTCGAAGGCGAGCCTGGCGTCGACGGTTATGAACGCGACCAGCAGTCGTTCGGCTACCAGTTCGAACACCGTTTCAACGACGTCTTCACCGCCCGGCAGAACTTCCGTTACCTGGACTCCAAGGTCAGCAACGATCAGGTCTATGCCTATGACTGGACCACACCCACCAGCAACGAGCTGAACCGCTACTACACCGGCGCCGAGGAAAAGCTCCATTCCTTCATCGTCGACAACATGCTGCAAGCCGAATTCTTCACCGGCGCGACCAAGCACACCGTCCTGATGGGCGCCGACTACCAGCGGCGCAAAACCGTGGTCGACTGGACCAGCGGCAGCCTGGCGCCGATCAACGCCTTCGACCCGGTCTATGGCAACTCGGCTATCACTGGTCGCTATGACACAAGCTACCTGCGACGCCTGGAGCAGACCGGCGTCTACCTGCAAGACCTGATCGAAATGGACAAGTGGCGTTTCTCCCTCGGCCTGCGCCAGGACTGGGTGCAAACCTCGGATGAAAACCGCATCGCCGAATTCGGTCGCCCGCAAGGCACCGAGATCAACGACAAACGCACCAAGCTCACCGGCCGTGCCGGCGCGCTGTACCTGTTCGATAACGGGCTGGCGCCGTACATCAGCTACTCCGAGTCGTTCAACCCGAACTCCTATGCCGACAGCGCCGGCAACCCGCTGCCGCCTACCGATGGCAAGCAATGGGAGCTGGGCCTGAAGTACCAGCCACCGGGCACGGATGATTTGTACACCGCCTCGCTGTTCCGCATCGACCAGGAAAACCTGGCGACCAAGCTGCCCCAGGAAAACTTCTACCGCGCCGTCGGTGCCGTGCGCTCCCAAGGCTTGGAACTGGAAGCCCACCTGCAGTTGACCGAACAATTCAAAGTGCTGGGCAGCTACACCTTCACCGACATCGAATATTCGAAATCGATGGTCAGCACTCTCAGCACGCCCACCGACATCATCGAAAACAAGGGCAACTCACCGACCCAGGCCCCACGCCACATGGCCTCGGTCTGGGCTGACTACAAGTTCGACAGCGGCGCCCTCGACGGCCTGCGCCTGGGCGGCGGCGTGCGTTATGTCGGCTACAGTTGGGCCGATGCGGAGAACTCCATGAAAGTGCCCTCCTACACGTTGTTCGATGCTTCGGTGGGGTATGACCTGGGCAAGGTCGGCTTGAAGGGCGTGGACGTGCGCCTGAACGCGAACAACCTGACGAACGAAACCTACGTCGCCTCGTGCGCCAGCCTGAGCTATTGCTACATGGGTGAAGAGCGCAATGTGGCGGCGACGGTGAGTTACCAGTTCTGACCTGGCCCTGTCATCGACTCATTCTCTGTGGCGAGGGAGCTTGCTCCCTCGCCACAAGTTTCGCGTTTCACTGCTAGAACCTGTATCGATCAAACCCGCAGTGCATCCCCTTCCTCCCGCACCACACTCTCTTCCCGCACAAACCGATTCGCCCGCCTGAACGTGCCAAAATCATTGAATCTCACGCCCATTTCCCGCATCACCTCATGGGCCACCGGCACCGTCAGTTGGCGAATGTAGAACGGCTCCTTCACCACGAAATGATGAAGGCCGTGGCTGCTGCCGAAGTTGAAGCAGAACGCCTGCAACGGCCACAACCACCACGGGTTGAGCACCTGGGTTTGCTGGATGACGTTGCCCGGCTCGATGTCGCCGTAGTAATGCATGTTCGAGCTGACGAAATGCAGGCAAAAGGTGCGCAACACGTTCGGCCCGATGATCACCACCGCCGCGATGTCGATCACCTGCATCGTCGCCAGCGTGGTGGCCGACCAGTCAATTGAAGTCCCCAGCAGACTGGCAACACCATTGGCCCCGTGGAAACCTAGGAACACATACCAGGCGCCCCAGTGCAGCAACGCCAGGGGGAAATAAACCTTCAGCGTACGCTTGAGAATGCTGCGCTTGTGCGCCCAGGTCTTGGCCCGTAGCAGGCGGATGAAGGCCGACATCACGTTATCACCGACCATCAGCAAGCGCGCCAGCCCCCAGGGTTCGCCGTTGGTGATGGCCCGCTCCTCCATGTCGGCCTCGCTGCCAGACACCTTGTGATGGTTGAGGTGCAGGTGACGGCGGATCCACGGGTTGATCGTGCTCGGCCGCGCCAGCCAGACCAAACCCATCATCAGGTTGTGGGGCAGGCGTTGCTTACGGAAGTACATGCTGTGGATCAGGTCGTGTTCCAGCTCATGGGTCAGCGACGCGAAAAACGCGTTGAGCAACAGGCACGCCCACCCGGCCAGGTCACCGTTGATGTAGAGCAGCGCCGAACCGATCATCCCGGCCAGGGCAAACGCCAGGATGCCCGCGCCCAACGCATCCTGGTGGCGCAGGATTGGATAACGCTGGCGCAACTCCTCGCCCCGGGCCAAGACCACCTGGCGAATATGGGCCGCTCGTTGCTGTGCATTCAATCGCTCGGGGCTTGCGCAAGTGCCGTGCATGGCTTACATCCTCTGTTAGAGATGTGCTCATCCTGCCGGGCGTTGCCCCATAGGGTGGTAGCCGTATACGCCAACCTGTTGACCACAAGCGCCAATCGTCATGACGGAACCGACTTCCCTCGCCAGCTGGACCCGCGCCCTGCGCAAGCAGCTCGATGCGCTGGGCCTGGACAGCCATGCCCTGTGCGTCGAGGCCGGCCTCGACCCGCAATGGATGGACGACCCGAACGCCCGCTACCCGCTCTCGGCCACCACGCGCCTGTGGGCATTGGCCGTGCAGGCCAGCGGCGACCCGGCCATCGGCCTGCGGGTGTCGCGCTTTGTCAGCCCCACCACGTTTCACGCACTGGGTTATGCGCTGGTGGCCAGCGGCAGCCTGCGGGAAGTGTTCGAGCGGATCGTGCGTTATCACCCGGTGGTCAGCGATGCACTGACCCTGCAATTGAGCCGTGGCGAAGACCGCTACCGCTTCAGCCTCGATGTACCGGCAGGACGCCCAGCCCCGGCCTTCGAAGCGATTGATGCCTTCGCGGCGATTTACGTGCGCACCTGCCGCAACCGCCTTGGCCGTGATTACGCCCCCCTGGCGGTGTACCTACGCCGCCCGGAGCCGGCGGACCCCAGCCCCTGGCACAAGGTGTTCCGCTCGCCGATGCATTTCGGCGCCGCCCAGGATTGCCTGGAGTTCAATCTCGCCGATTTCGACAGCCACCTGGACGACGCCAACCCGGAACTGGCCGAACACAACGAAACCGTGCTCGAACGCACCCTCGCCCAGCTCAAGCCGCTGACCTGGGAGCGCAAGGTCCGCGCCGCCATCGAGGCCCAACTGCCCGAAGGCGAGCCCAGCGCCGAACGCATCGCCCAGGCCATGCACCTGAGCCTGCGCAGCCTGCAACGGCACCTGGCCGACGAAGGCTGCCGCTTCGACGCACTGCTCAACGAATGCCGGGAAAACCTCGCGCTGCTGCACCTGCGCGATCCGCAATGTTCGCTGAGCGAAGTCAGTTATCTGTTGGGATTTGCCGACACCAGCAGCTTCAGCCGCGCCTTCAAGCGCTGGACCGGGATGACACCGGGGCAGTTTCGGGATGGGTTGCGCTAGGGATTTGCGGTGCCTGGGCTGGCCCTATCGCGAGCAAGCTCGCTCCCACATTGGGGACGGTGTCATTGCGACATTTGCAACAGCACCAACCCCTGTGGGAGCGAGCTTGCTCGCGATAGCGGTGGGTCAGTCGGCACTCGGTTTAAGGCTGCGTGCAAGCCCAGCCGTCCAAGCCTCGATCATGGCCTCTCCAGTCGCCCTGAACCGTTGATTAGCTGCCATGTAATGGCGCATTTCAGCCACAGCAAGGTCCATCCCCTGAATGACCTGCTCCATCAGTTCCTTACAACGCTTTTCGGTCAGGTTGCAGGCTGAACGGCCGAACCTCACCAGCATTTTATATTTGGGCCAGGCTTTGGAACCGCCCAGCAACAACGCCATGTTGTCATTGCGGATATACACCGCCGTGCTGACGATGTCATAGGCTGGCGCAAGCCTGATCGACGCATCGGCACCGCAATGCTCATACAGCACACCGAAATTTTTCAGGTGCGCATCGCCATTTTTCAGGCCGGCCGAGAGCGCAACAATCTTGAACAGGGACTCCAGCGCATGATTGAGTAAATGAGGAGAAACGAATGCCTTGATCTGTCGGGCCGCTCCTTCATATGAGCCATCGTATTTAGCCCTCGATGGAGAGCCGTTGAGCACACAGAAATCCTCAAAGCCCAGATACTTGCCAGTGCCTGGCAAATCAAAGCGTTTAACGATCAAAAATTTGCCGCGCTCGCTCAGCTCGAACTCCGGCACCTCGAGCCCCGCGTGCAGTGCGGCTCGCATGCAAAAGAACTCATTGGCGGCCAATTCAGGAAACTCGTCGGAGCGAAACGCTTTGATCAGATGGGTGGCACCTCGATGGGTCAGGCGATCGATTGTCGATGCGCTGTCGCGAACCAGCACCTTGGGCTGTACGCCGGAAACGCCCGAATACTGCCCGTAGGTGTGCAACAAATCGTCGAATAAACCTTCGGCTCCGTCGTGCACCAACACATCCGCCAGACTGGTTTCGGGCGGCCCAGCCTCCGTCCGCAAGTGACCGATGCCTACCCGACCCAGCTGATGAGGCCCTACGATGGCAAGCATGGCGAAGTCATCAAAGCCTCGAACTGCTTTGCTGAAACGACGAACCAGCTCATCACGCAAGGCCCCCTCCGGCAGGTTCATTTCAAAGATCGGCGGCACGCCTGATTCCCAGGTGTAGCTTTCAAGGCGCATCGGCATGGTCAGCGAAACAGACTGCTCTTCGCACGCGCTTGCGGCGTAGGTGAACACGGAGTCACTGCGCTGCTGCCCTCGCCCCAGAACACCCACGTCCGCTTCGCTAACCGAGACCTGTAGCCTGTCCAGACCTTGCTCGTCAGCCATGGAAAGAATCCTTTTTCAGCGAATCGAGCGTAGGGCGTTTCGTTGGTCGGGCAACAGCCGTCAACTCGTAGCCAAACCCATTGAGGATTGCTTCTACCTTACGGATCCCGACCTCAGGAATGGTGTTGTTCTCGATGCCCGAAATCGTGGCACGGCTCATACCGTATTGCGCAGCCAAGGCCTCCTGAGAGAGGTTGTGTTCTTTACGCAGTCGCCTAATTACTTCGCCGAGGGTTTTCATGCTTATATTCCGCATCGTATACAGTGCAAATTATTAAACAGCCAGAATATGCACTGTATTTGATTCAAACTTAATCGAAGTGTAGCGCATGCACCCATTCCTGTGGGAGCTTGCTCGCGATAGCGGTGGATCAGCACCAGCGATGTTGGCTGTACTGCCGTCATCGCGAGCAAGCTCGCTCCCACAGATTTCAGGTCGTGGTCAGGGCCCGCAACCGCTCGATGTCGAGGATTTCGATCTCGCCATAACTGAGATGAAGGATGCCCTGGGCCTGCAGGTCCTTGAGGATCTGGTTGGTGGTCTGGCGTGACAGCGAGAGCATCAGCGCCAGTTGTTCCTGGGGCAGTTGCAAGACCCGTCGGGCCGGTTCGATTTCGCCGTAGCCTTCGGCGATCATCAGCAGGCGGTGGGCCAGGCGGGCCGGGGCGGGCATCAGGCTCAGGTGTTCGAGGTTAATGAACGTCAGGCGCAGCTTGTGGCTCATCAACAAGGCAAGATGCCGCCAGTAGATCGGTTGCGCTTGCAGGAAGGCCAGCAACGGCGCCTGGGGCACGTGTAGCAGCGCACATTGACCCACCACGACCGCATCATGGGTCCGCGGCTGGCCATCGAACAGGCAGATTTCACCGAACCAGTGGGGCGCTTCCACCACGCTCAGCAACGCCTCCTTGCCCTGTTCGTTCACCGCACCGACGCGCACCGCGCCTTCCAGTACGGCATACAACCCGCAGGGTGGATCGCCGCGCTGGAACAGCCGATGGCCCGGCGGCAGACGGCGCACCCGTGACATGTCCAGCAGACTATTCTGTAACTCATCAGGCAGATGGCTGTACCAGTGGCCGGCCATCAGATGTGAGTGCCAGGGATGCGAATTCATGGAAACTCCGGGACAAGTGTCGGCTAACTGACAGAACGCCGTGGGGTACCCGGGCATCATGCAGGCATCACCTCAGGAGGAACAACAATGAAAAACCTCGTCGATCACCTCAGTCAATACGCTGCCTATCACCGCGATCCGCGCAACATCGCCAGTCATTTCATCGGGATTCCGCTGATCTTCGTTGCCGTCGCCGTGCTGCTGTCACGGCCCGGCTGGCCCGCGGGCGCGGTGCTGGTGTCGCCGGCGCTGCTGGTGGCGGTGGCCAGTGCCTGGTTCTACCTGCGCCTGGAGTTGCGCCTGGGCGTGCTGATGACGGTGCTGCTGGGCCTGGCGGTATGGCTGGGCCAGGTGCTCGCCGCACAAAGCACCTGGGTGTGGCTGGGCAGTGGTCTGGGGATGTTCGTGGTGGGCTGGGTGATTCAGTTCGTCGGCCACTATTACGAAGGCCGCAAGCCGGCGTTCGTCGACGACCTCACCGGGCTGATTGTCGGGCCGTTGTTTGTGGTGGTGGAAGCGGGCTTCCTGCTGGGGCTTCGCGGCGAATTGAAGCGGGCCATCGAAGAGCGCGCCGGGCCGGTGGCGTTGCGCAACCAGCGTTCGGCGGCCTGAAACAACGCAATGCCCCCGCCTGCCCCCTTATAGGAGCGAACCTGTGGGAGCAAGGCTTGCCCGCGATGGCATCGCCTCGGTCGATCCGCTACACCGAGGTGTTTGCATCGCGGGCAAGCCTTGCTCCCACAAGCTCGCCCCCACAAGAGTTAGGCCTTGCCGCTCAAGTTACAGCGCACCGAACTCGACCCGGATGGTCAACGCGCCGGTGTTATCTTTCAAGCCAGACCCGTATTGCCCGGTCAGGTCATCGTTGATGCACAGTTGCAGCTCCCCTTGCTGGTCGCCCGGAACCTGCGCCAGATCACCCACCAGGAACGGCTTGCCACCATTGCCCACGCGACCGATCAAGGCGCCTTCGGCAGCACCGGGCAAGGCATAGCTGCTGTAGTCGATGTGCCGCGAACCACCCTTTCCATCGACATTGCCGCCCTGCGGACTGGCACACCATCGCCCACTGACGTAGCGAACCAGGCGTGGTACCAACCCGTTGACCTGCACGCCAGTGCCCTGCCAGGCGATGGTGGATTGGACCTGCATCGTCACGGCCCGAAGGTCATTGGCCAGTGTATCCCCGGCCTGGAATGACAACGCGGCGATTGTCAGGCTCGGGTTCGAGGTGCCGGTGCTGGGGAACACGCCGTCACCCACCAGGAACAGATTCTTGTGGTCCCAGCTGCGCTGGTACTTGTCCACCACAGACTTGGTGGGGTCATCGCCCATGCGATAAGTCCCCATCAGGTGGCCAGCTCCTTGGAAGCTGTAGGGCACCTTGTCGTACGTAAAACATCCAGGTCCGATGATGTCCGTCAACTCCTGGGCGCCGAGCAGGTCCTTGATGATGTGCGTGGCCAATATTTTCGCCTGCTGGAAACCCTTCTTGGTGTACTCGGACAGGTTGTAGTGGATTTCTGGCCGGGGGATGCCGAGCCGGTCCGTGTATTCGCGCGAGGGCACGATGTAGCAATCCGCGTGGTCGGGATCGTCCTCGACCTGCTCAACCAGGAAACCGATCCGGAACTGGCGGGTGAAGACGTCGTTGAGCTTTTGCACCAACGCCGTTCCGGATAGCAATTTATTGCTCGGGTTGGCGCCGCCAATGTTCTTACCGTCGATGAAGTCGGCCACCGTGGTGTAGGGGTCACCGGCCGGCCAGTTCCAACCTTCGTTGCCAATCTCGATACGCCACGCCGCACGATCGCTGCGAAAGGCGCCATCGCGCAGACTTTCGATGCCGGCCGTCGACAGTGGTCCCCGGTAGGGAAAAATCGCCTTGCCCTCGGGCATTAACCCCCAGGCCAGGTAAATGGGATGGTCAGCCAGGCTACGCCCCACTTGCCCGCTGCTGTTGGCGACGCCGGAGTGCAGCAGCAGTTTCGGTGTTTCGATGGCATGGGCCGCGATCACATAACGTTGCCCTATTGCCACACCGGTTCCAGTGACAGGCCCGTCTTCCAATTGATATTGCTTGAACTCGATGCCATTGATGTTGCTGTCAGTGCCAACGGTTACTTTGCTGGCCACGGTTCGATAAAGCACTCGGACCTTGCCAGTGCCCAACGCTTTGTTCATGGTCACGGTGGCGTCGTACTTGGCCTGGATCGGGCAGATCGGCGTGCAGTTGGTATTTCCGGCGCATACCCGGCGACCGGCATAAGGTTGGGAGTTACGCCCGGCCGGCGTCGGGCTGACCACCAGCGGCAAGCTATCGAACGTCTGCCCCGTGACAGCCGTGACAAAGCTGCCATCGACCAGCGACAAGGGAATGCTGCGCATCGGGAACGCATACCCCTCGGGAAAGGTCATGCCCAGATAGGCCTGGTCGGCGACGTTGGCCGACACGCCGATTTCCGCTTCCGCCCGGCAGTAGGCGCTTTGCAGATCGTCATAATCAATTGGCCAGTCAACCCCGACGCCATACTTGGACCTCAGGCGAAAATCGTTCGGGACCATGCGCAGGCAGGTTCCGACCCAATGCCATGTCGTGCCGCCACCCACCCGTTCGTAAGTGCTCGTAAAGGGCAGCGGGCCTTTTTGGACCAAGTAGCTGACCGCCGGGTTGTTCCAGTTGCCATTGAGCAGATCGGCGATGGTCGCGCGCGGAGCGTTCAGTTCTGCCGGCCCCTTGAGATGCGGGTCTAGCGTCGTGCTTGGGGGATAAGGGGACTCAGGGGTTTTCAGCGTCGCGGTATAGAAACGCTCCAGGTACTGGGCACGATTGACCGGTATCTCCGGCCCCGATTCGAGTACCAGCACATCGATCCCGGCCATGCCCAACTGATAGGCAATGATGCTACCGGCCAAACCCGCGCCAACGATCACCACTTCGGCTTGTTCGGTACTCATGACAACGCTCCTTGCTGTCCGTTGGCGGATACGCCGGTCAAATCTTCAAGACTGGGAGGCGTGCTGTTCCAATAACCAAAAAACGATTCGCTGTAGCCCATCGGGTGGGCCTGGGCGATCTTCCAGGCCCAGCTGTAGATGTAGGCCTGATCGGAGACCACCGCCGAATCGCCCTTCTTGAAAGGCGCCATATCCAACGGTTGATACCAGACACCCAGCAACCACAGTTTCATGATCGAGCGCGCAGCCAGCACGGTGTCCGGAATCGTCGGTTGCATGTTGAACTTCAGTATCTGCTGGGCGATCTGGTCGGGCGGTACCTGGTCAGCCACCAGCGTGGCGTATTGAGTCAACAGCGTGTTGAGCACCGTGGAAGGGATTCGCGCAGTGATGTAATCGAGAAAAATCGGCGGCAAACCGACCGGGTCGATCTGCGGTGCCAAACGATCCGCCGAAATACCAATCAGGGCCGACGACAGGCCCACGAAATTATCCAGATTGCTGCTCATTGCTTGGCTCCTTGTCCACTGGTGGACTGTGCGCGTTCGAGCAAATAGGTGAAATCCGCGAAGCTGGTGCGCGGTGATTCGGTGACATGGGTCGCCGCATTGCCGTGACACGCCATGCAACTGGAGGACGCCTGGGGCACGGTGCCCTGGATGTAGGTTTCCAGCGTGGCGTTGGCGAGGAACGAGGGGGCGGGACTGCCCAACGGGTTAGCGGCCGATACCTGACAGTTCTTGGGCGGATCTGACGGCCACTGGGTACTGATCAGTTGATAGTTCGCCCAGACACTCTTCGGGTTCACCGTACGCAACAGCGCTTGATAGGTGGTATTGAGGTTTTTGGTGGCGTCGGTCAGCGGCACTTCCCGCACGATCTGTGAAGGTGTCGCCTTGACTGCCGGGTTCCATGGCCGTGGCGGCGGCTGGTTGATGTCGCTTTTGCTGGCCGCGTTGTAGAACAGATAAGGCCCCGTGCGCTGGGCCACAGGCGTGGTTTTTTCCGGCACGTTTTTCACATGCTCGAAGGTTGACCAGACCCATTGCGCTGCGCTGGCGGTCTTATGGACCATGTGCAAGCCCACCAACCCGACCGGCTCGGACACGCATGACTCCGCAACGATTGGTCCATGGCTCGGGTCGTTGTTGCCCGGGGTGTAGACCAGCGCATCGACAGTATGGAAATCCTGGCGGTTGTCGTTGGGGCCCAGGACTTTCCACGACGCCTTCACCATCACCGCGCCGACCTGTTGGGTCTTGGTGGAACCACAACTGAACGCCACGGTGTTGTTCGGATTGGCGGCGAAGAATTTCTGCTGGCCTTCGATGCTGTACAGGCCGTTGTCGACGATCCCGTTGAACATCGATTGGTTGACCACGATTTCATTGCGCGTGTAGATACCGTTCTGGTCCACCAGCGGGCCGCTCTCGAAGGGTTGGATAAACTCATCCAGCACATCGGGCACCTTGCCCATTTGCTGCAAGAGGCGACCGGGCTTGAGCGACTTGCACGCTTCAGGAAGAGTCGCCGGTGCGTTCCAGGGCAACGGCGTCTGGCCCTTGGCCCGGAAAATCTGGTAGCTCTCTTTCCAGCTTTCCCACACGGTGGCGCCGTCCTGCTTACCGATGGGGGTGCCGGTATTTGGATCACCGTTATCCAGCGCCGGCCAGCTCAGGGCAATGAACGTCTGCCATGACAGTTCATCGAAATCGCGCTGAAGGCTGACCAGAGTGGGATGTTCGCCGGTAACCGTGACATCGAAAGGTATCTGTGGCGACAACGAGGGGGTGGCGCTGACGGATGGGCTCAATAAAACGCTTATCAAGGCACAGCCAAACGGGCCGTGCCGACTGACTTCCATTCTCATACTCATCTCCTTGGCATCAGGGCGCCAGGAGATAACACCGGTCCGTCATTGGACTCTTACTGCCTCCTGGCAAGTCAGAGTCTAGGTAGGGTTTGAGATGGGAAAAGGTGTTGGAGTAGAACCAATCGAAGCAAGGTCGGGCGGTGTTATTCGGATTCGGGTCGGGGTGTCAATGAGGGCGCCATCGCGAGCAAGCTCGCTCCCACAGTGGATTGGGGTTGAACCGCAGAGGTTGTGGCAGACACAGATCCACTTGTGGGAGCGGGCTTGCTCGCGAAAGCAGTGGACCAGATTGCATCGATGGTGAACGTATCTACGCCTTCGCGAGCAAGCCCGCTCCCACAGTTTTGGGGGTTGCCGACAGACTTGTGATCAACCCATTTCCCCTGTGGGAGCGAGCTTGCTCGCGATGCTTTTGATCTTAAAGGTTTGAGACTTTCTGCCAGACCTTCGGCTTGAAGAACAGCGTCTCGCCCTTCGCCAGGCCCACCAGGCTGTCATGGTCCTTCACCACTTCCGCCTCGATCAGCTCGCTCTGGCCTTCCACCTTCAGGGTCACCCGAGTGGTGGCGCCGAGCGGGCGAATGTCGCGTACTTCGGCAGCGTGGTGGTCTTCCAGCTCCGAGCGCGACAGCGACACTTCGTGAGGGCGGAACAGCACATGCCGGTCCTCTCCCAAGTGCAGGCGGTTCGAGTCGCCGAGGAAGTGGTACACAAAATCGCTGGCCGGGTTTTCGTAGACATCGCCCGGCGAGCCGATCTGCTCGATCACGCCCTTGTTCATCACCACGATCCGGTCGGCGACTTCCATGGCCTCCTCCTGGTCGTGGGTCACGAACACCGAGGTCAGGTTGATGTCCTCGTGCAGCCGCGCCAGCCAACGGCGCAATTCCTTGCGAACCTTGGCGTCGAGGGCGCCGAAGGGTTCGTCCAGCAGCAACACCTTGGGCTCCACCGCCAAGGCGCGGGCCAGGGCGATACGCTGGCGCTGGCCGCCGGACAACTGCTCCGGGTAGCGGTCGGCGAGCCAATCCAGTTGCACCATGTTCAGCAGTTCGTGGACCTTGGTCGCGATCTGGCTTTCGTTCGGGCGCTGATTCTTCGGCTTCATGCGCAAGCCAAAGGCGACGTTGTCGAACACCGTCATGTGGCGGAACAAGGCGTAGTGCTGGAACACGAAACCGACGTTGCGATCCCGCACGTCGTGGCCGGACACATCCTCGCCGTGGAACACGATGCTGCCCTGGTCCGGGGTTTCGAGGCCGGCGATGATCCGCAGCAAGGTGGTCTTGCCACAACCCGACGGGCCGAGCAGCGCCACCAGCTCGCCGCTCTGGATGTCCAGGCTGATCTCGTCCAGGGCCCTGAAGGCGTTGAAATTCTTGCTGACGTTACGAACTTCGATCGACATGACTTATTCCTCCGCGGCGCTGGCGCGCAGGCGGTTGATTCGGTTTTCGCTCCACTGCTTGAGCAGCAGGATCAAGAGCGCCAGGATCAGCAACAGGCTCGCCACAGCGAACGCGGCCACGTGGTTGTATTCGTTGTAGAGGATCTCGACGTGCAGCGGCAGGGTGTTGGTCACCCCGCGAATGTGCCCGGACACCACCGACACCGCGCCAAACTCGCCCATGGCCCGGGCGGTACACAGCACCACGCCATAGATCAGGCCCCACTTGATGTTCGGCACGGTGACATGCCAGAACATCTGCCAGCCATTGGCGCCCAGCAGGCGCGCGGCCTCTTCTTCCTGGGTGCCTTGTTCCTGCATCAGCGGGATCAGCTCACGGGCCACGAACGGCACGGTGACGAAGATCGTCGCCAGGACGATACCCGGCAGCGCGAACACGATCTGGATGTCGTGATCCGACAGCCACGGCCCGAACAGGCCTTGGGCGCCGAACATCAGCACATAGACCAGGCCCGCGATCACCGGCGACACCGAGAACGGCAGGTCGATCAGCGTCACCAGCATGCTCTTGCCACGGAATGAATACTTGCTCACGCACCATGCGGCGCTGACACCGAACACCAGGTTCAGCGGCACCGAGATCAGCACGGCGATCACCGTGAGCTTCAGTGCTGACAACGCGTCGGGTTCGAAGATCGCGGTGAAGAACGCCCCCAGCCCGAGCTTCAGGCCCTGGGACACCACGATGAACAGCGGAAACAGCAAAAACAGCGCAAAAATCAGCCAGCCAAGACCGATCAACACGCGCCGCGACGTTGCACTGCCGCGACGGGCGGCGTTGGTGGAGGCTGCGGAAATAGACGATTGGGACATGTTCGCGCCTCCTTATGGGGTTTCGATGCGCCGCTGCAGCAGGTTGATCAGCAGCAACAGGACGAAGGAAACCACCAGCATCAGCACGCCGATGGAGGTGGCGCCGGTGTAGTCGTATTGGTCTAGCTTGACCATGATCAGCAGCGGCAGGATCTCGGTTTTCATCGGCATGTTGCCGGCGATGAAAATCACCGAGCCGTACTCGCCCACGCCACGGGCAAAGGCCAGGGCGAAGCCGGTCAACCAGGCCGGCAACAACGCCGGCACGAGGATGTGGCGGAACACCTGCCACGGCTTGGCACCGAGGCAGGCGGCCGCCTCTTCGACTTCACGGGGAATATCGGCCAGCACCGGCTGCACCGTGCGCACCACGAACGGCAGCGTCACGAAGGTCAGCGCCAGGGTGATGCCCAGCGGCGTGTAGGCGATCTTGAAGCCCAGGTCGGTGGCGAACTGACCAACCAGACCGGTCGGCGCGTACAACGCCGTCAGGGCAATACCGGCCACGGCGGTGGGCAGGGCGAACGGCAGGTCGATCATCGCGTCGATGATCTTGCGGCCGGGGAAGGTGTAGCGCACCAGCACCCAGGCCAGCAGCGTACCGATCACGCCGTTGATGATCGCGGCGTACAGCGCGGTGCCGAAGCTGAGCTTCAAGGCCGCCAGCACCCGCGGCGCCGAGATGATCGCCCAGAACTGCTCCCAGGTGAGTTGGGCGGCATGCACGAACATCGCCGCCAGGGGTATGAGCACAATCAGACTGAGGTACACCAGGGTGTAGCCCAGCGTCAGCCCGAAGCCGGGTATGACGGGGGATATGCGACGCGACATAAAGGTCCTTGGTTAAAAACACTAAACATGGAAGCAAGACTGTGTGGGAGCAAGGCTTGCCCGCGATAGAGGCGACTCGGTTGCTGAACGACCGCATCGCATCCATCGCGGGCAAGCCTTGCTCCCACAAAATCCCCTCACCACAAATTCGGTGTCCGGCTTTAGCTTTGCAACTGTAATCAGCTTATTCAGGCGTGTTTCAGCTTACTGCGCCTGATAGATCTGGTCGAACACGCCGCCATCATTAAAGAACTTCGGCTGCGCGTTTTTCCAGCCACCGAAGTCCTTGTCAATGGTCACCAGTTCCACCTTCGGAAATTGCCGGGCGTACTTGGCGGCCACGTCCTTGTCACGCGGGCGATAGTAGTTTTTCGCGGCGATTTCCTGGCCGGCCGGACTGTACAGGTGCTTGAGGTATGCCTCGGCGATCTCGGCATTACCCTTTTTCTCGGCGTTCTTGTCCACCACCGCCACCGGCGGCTCGGCGAGGATCGACAGCGACGGCACGACGATGTCGAACTTATCGGCGCCACCGTCTTCTTTGAGCGCCAGGAAGGCTTCGTTTTCCCAGGCCAGCAATACGTCGCCCTGACCGTTGTTGACGAAGGTAATGGTCGAGCCACGGGCACCGGTGTCGAGGATCGGCACGTGCATGAACAACGCCTGCACGTATTCCTTGGCCTTGGCCTCGTCCCCCCCGTTGGCCTTCAGGCCGTAGGCCCAGGCAGCGAGGAAGTTCCAGCGCGCACCGCCGGAGGTCTTCGGGTTCGGGGTGATGACCGACACGTCATTCTTGATCAGATCGCCCCAATCCTTGATGCCCTTGGGATTGCCCTTGCGCACCAGGAACACGATGGTGGACGTGTAAGGCGTGCTCGCGTCCGGCAGGCGTGTTTGCCAGTCCGCTGGCAGCGACTTGCCCAGCTTGGCGATTTCATCGATGTCGCCGGCCAGGGCCAAGGTCACCACGTCGGCCCGCAGACCATCGATCACCGCACGGCCTTGCTTGCCCGAACCACCGTGGGACTGCTGGATCTTCACGCTGTCGTCCGGGTGCGCTTTCTTCCAGAAGCTGACGAATTCGGCGTTGTAATCCTGGTAAAGCTCGCGCGTCGGGTCGTAGGACACGTTGAGCAGCTCGTAATCCTTGGCGACGGCGGAACCTGCAAAAACAGCACTGGCCAGCGCGGCCAGGGCATAACGACGAATGGACGACATGGTGAAAGCTCCTGGAATTCTGGTTTTCTTATGGCTTCTGAAAATTCGTTTGGCTTGTTGAAAAAGATCGCAGCCTTCGACAGCACCTACATCAAGTCCCCCCTGTAGGAGCTGCCGAAGGCTGCGATCTTCTGTTTTTCAAGACGGCTTATGACTGGGTTGTTGCAGCCGGAATTTTTCCTTGCGTTCGATCTGGACCACCTGGGCGTTGTGCACGGTGATTTCCACTGCCCCAAAGCGCAGATCGCGCAACGCGCTCTGGATCTCGCGCAAGATGGTTGCTTCGTCCTGGCCGTCAACGCTACGTAGAGATGCGCTCATGCTGCTGCTCCTTTGAATGAATGCCTGGCAGTGGGCGGCACTGCTTGCGGCGTGGGAGCAATACTAGATAAGCGCAGATATTCTTAAAAAGACTATTTAAGAATTTTTATATAACCAAAATCACGAAACGTAGCCGACGTCCTACGGCAGAGGTAATTGGGGGGCTTTTTCCCTGCCAAACCCTCGGATATTTCCTTCACGACGCAGGGCTGTTCATGAACTAGGCAGCGTTCCCGAGCGCCGCTAACCTCTGTGCGTCATCGCAAAAAACGGTGACACGGACGTGCAAGTCCGGACTGGTACGTAATTGCTTATGGCTATTGACCGAGCATTTTTTTATGCTCGCGTCCGTTATGGCAATTGTGCGTGGGAGACCTTCGGGTCTGCCGGCGGTACCGGACCGGTCTTGCACACCTACGTACAGTTGCCACCTCTTCGAATGCAAGCGAAAGGATGGCGACTCCAACTCTGGTACATAAATATGGTCAAGCATTCACCGAATCCGCCGCAAAGCGGCCACAAATCCCGCGTCCAAGCGCAGGAAGAAAAAAAGCTCGATGACGCCGCCACCCGCGCCCTCGACTACTACCTCAACCCCAAGCCCGCCTCACCGCCCGAACCTGACAAAAACCAACTCTTCATCGTGTCCCCCCACATAGACACCGAAACCCTGCTCGCCAACGCCTCCGAAGACCTGCTCTCCATCAGCACCATCGCCGCCGACCTGGCTGACGACGTGGACGACTCACGCCGCTGCATCGCCCTGGCGATCAGCCGCATGGCCGATGGGGTGCAGTTGTTGGTTGAGCGGGCGTTGGATCATTTGGAAACAAAGGAGGCGGCGGCGCCTGGCACCAAGGTGTAAAGCATTGCATTGATGCAGGCTGAGCCGGCGCCATCGCGAGCAAGCTCGCTCCACAGGGGAAGTGGGTTGTCGCGGATATAGCAGTCGACACAAAACAACTGTGGGAGCGAGCTTGCTCGCGATGGCGGTGTATCAGGCACTATCGATGCAAGCTGATACGGCCCCATCGCGAGCAAGCTCGCTCCCACAGTTGGATCGGGGTACAGATAGGCCGACTGTAAGGCCGCCTTCGCGAGCAAGCCCGCTCCCACAGGGGGAACGCGGTCTCCCCAAGAACCAGGTCGGCTCTCAGGCCGCCTCGTGGTGGGGTGGACGTTGATCTCAGCGCCCCGTCAACCACGATGGCCGAACGCAGGCATTGTGGAGTGGGCATCCCGGCATGGATGCCGGGATAGCCGCGCTGGGCCATGG